>CAMEOO010000002.1 GCA_945929875.1 uncultured Caryophanales bacterium | reverse complement strand
CTTTAAATGCACTATTTTCAAATGAAGCACTTGTATATGTTTCTTCTCCTTCATCAGTACATGTAGGTGCTAATGTTGTTTCATGTGTTACTCCTACCGTTTCAGTTTCTGTATGAGTAGAATCATTGATACATACTCTTGTTGCTGTTACTGATGTTAAATCATCACTCCAAACATATGAAGTTTCGCCAAAGTTGTGGCCAGTTGCTTCAATATCAACTACTTTAGTTTGTACAGTAAATGCTGTGTTAGTAAATGCAGCACTTGTGTATGTTTCTTTTCCTACTTCTGTACATGTAGGTTCTTTTGTCGTTGCATGTGTTACCGCGACAGTTTCAGTTTCGATGTGAGTAGAATCATTTACACATACTCTTGTTGCTGTTACTGTTGATAGGTCATCACTCCAAGCATATGTTGCTTCACCATATGTATGGCCAGTTGCTTCAATATCAACTACTTTTGTTTGTACACTAAATGCTGGATTTGTAAAAGCGGCACTTGTGTAAGTTCCTTTTCCTGTTTCAGTACAAGTAGGTTCTTTTGTTGTTGCGAGTGTTGTTCCTACTGTTTCAGTTTCAATGTGAGTAGGATCATTAGCGCATACTCTTGTTGCTGTTACTGTTGTTAAATCATCGCTCCAAGAATATGTTGCTTCACCATATGTATGACCTGTTGCATCAATATCAACGACTTTTGTTTGTACAGTAAATGCTGTGTTAGTAAATGCTGCACTTGTGTATGTTTCCTTTCCTACTTCTGTACATGTAGGTTCTTTTGTCGTTGCATGTGTTACCGCGACAGTTTCAGTTTCTGTATGAGTAGAATCATTGATACATACTCTTGTTCCTGTTACTGTTGATAAGTCTTCGCTCCAAGAATATGTTGCTTCAGCATATGTATGGCCAGTTGCGTCAATATCAACTACTTTAGTTTGTACAGTAAATGCTGTGTTAATAAATGCTGCACTTGTGTATGTTTCTTTTCCTACTTCTGTACATGTAGGTTCTTTTGTCGTTGCATGTGTTACCGCGACAGTTTCAGTTTCTGTAAGAGAAGCATCATCAACACAGACTCTAGTTGCTGTAACTGTTGATAGATCATCACTCCATGAGTAAGTAGCTTCTTCGTAAGTATGAGTTACTGACGAACTTACATCTGAGCTTACATCTGAGCTTACATCCGAGCTTACGTCTGAACTTGTATCTGAACTTACAACAGAGCTTGTATCTGAACTTACCACTGAACTATCTTCTACGCTAGTTCCAGAGTTTACTACTTCGCTACTTATTATTTCAGAACTAACTTCTTCAGATGTAGAAGACGATGAGCTTCCATTGTTTGTAGTTTTACACCCAAAAAGCGCAGAAGCAAGAACAACAGAAGCAAAGACAAATAATACTTTTTTCCCGTTTTTCATATACTTTCCTCCTAATAAAATTATCGATAAATATAATTAATATTTATTTAAAAAATATTTTATTATTTTTGCTTTGTTTTGAAAAGAAAATGTTTTTATTTTTTTATGAAAGCGCTTTTACATTTTTTGATCATAAAAAAGGGAGATAAGTAGTAAATCTATCTCCTCTTTTTTAATGATTATTTTTTGATAAATACTTTGCCTGGTTTAATGTATCCACAATAGTAGCTAGCAAAATTACAAGCTGTACACGTCATGGTTGTAGGCGATAATTCATCATCTAAAGTAAAGTCAAATTCATGGCTACTTACATATGAATCTCCAGGGAATACAAGATGAAGCGAAGTTCCTTCTAACGTATATGTACCCTTAATTCCTGTTTTACCTTTATATGCCCAGAATGAGTAATAATCTTCATCATTGCAATTTAGATAATAAGTGACTCCTCCAGCTCCATCGAAGATAAAATAGCAAGACACTGTTTCACCAAAATATGTTCCAATATTACTGCAATCAAACCTTAGATCTTTCAAAATATCAGGATCTGGTTCTTTATATGTTTTAGTATCTTTATCTAAATAATATATGTAACTAGAGCTATCAGTAGATAAATCAAGTTTTATCCCAGAATCAGTTAATGTGACTACATATGTTCCACTTTCTGTTCCTCTAACAAAGTTACCAAATCCGTCTAAAACTAAATCCTCTAATCCATCATTAGTATAGGTTCCATAATATTCATCCGATAGTTCATAAGTAGTGTATGCATTGCCACCATTTGAAATCCATCTACCACGAATAATCTCATCGCCTTTTTCCGAGATAACCTTAAATAAGCAGTTAGGACTTCCAAAAGGAATTAGTTCATCTTCAATAACAACATCGACATAACCGATATAATCATCTGGATTTCTACTTGATTTATATGCAAACAAATATTTAATACTATCATTTATTTCGACTTGATAAATTAAGTTAGCTCCATTAGAAACTCCTTTGATAGTACTTTCAGAAGTTGTATAGTAATCGCAATTTGTATCGCTTCCACTATACTCGATGAATAATAGTCCTCTTTCTAATACTTTACCAGTACCTTTAATAACATTAGAACCATATTTTCCAGTAAATTCAAATGAAGTTAAGGCTTCATCTAAGAAATTAGCTACACATAGATAATTCTCAATATAGAAATTGCCAAATTCATCGAAAGTGATATATCCATTTTCATATAAAGGATTCTCTAATTTCTTATAAACTCCCATATCAAAGTTATCTGAATTCAATATTGAAGTGGAAATTGTAAATGTCATATCTTCGTAATAATAAACATATTTTGCAGCGACACCATCTTTATCATATAAAATTATTAAATTTTCAAATGAATGATCATAATAGTAAGTATATAAATCTTCATTTAAAATAGCATTGCCTCGATTGCTCTTAGAAGTGGTGAAACCATCTGTAAACAATTTATCGCCCTTAGAGCTTGTAAAAGTATTTCTCTCATCTAAATTAGCAAGAACATATCCATCTGTAATTGAATTAGAAATTAGTTTGCCTGCAATAATAACTTGGTCATTTGCTCTTAAGGTGAATATTGATCCGATATCTTCTCCAGAAGCAGTTTGTGAATCTGCCTCATTAACAAATACTACATTGGTATCTAAAGCGGAATATTGATTTGAAGCGTATAGATAGATTTTTTCTTTTGTTTGATTATTAATTACTTGGTAAATTAACCCTGTTGTATTATTTATTGCGCTGAATACGCTAAATGAGTAATCTCCGCTAATAAAGTAATAAGATTTAGTCTTTGAATCTTCTATCTCACTAAATTTAATAATTCCTGGGTAAATCAATTTTCCTGTAGCTTCTTTCTTCGTATTGTAAATATCGCCAACTAATACAGAATTCATAGAGAAGCTTTCATCTTCAGAATTATATGTAATTTTAGCATTATATACAGATCCAGAAGCGCTGATGTATGTTCCTTGTCCATTTGCTTTTAAAGTAATCGATGGATTATTTGAGTCAGTTGATATTTTATTAAATGTTCCTAACAATTGCCCATTATAGCTATCTTCAAGATAACTAAAACTTGAATTATTAAAATCAACTACAATTGAATATATATTTTCACCGATAGTTAATTCGATTATATTATCGCAGAATAATTGATATGTGCCTTCTTCTTGGTTAAGGATGGCTTTACCACTTGTTTCAAACATATAGCTAGCGTAACCATCTAAAACTAAGGATTCACTTCCTTCTGAAGTAAATGTTCCTTTATATTCATTAGCGTAGACATATCCATTATAAGGAGTATAAGAAGATTGAGTGCACATTCCACCTTCAATCATTAAACTAGAACCTACATATAGGTTGAAAATTGACCCGCGAAGACCAAAATCAATATCATTTAAGGTTTCGATTCTTGCGATTTTTAAATCGGCGCTATTATTTTCGAAATACAAATAAACTGGATTATTATCAATAATAATTGTAGTAATATATTTACTTCTTTCATTACCGATAAAAGTAATTTTCGACTCATAGTTGCTCACCATGTAGCAAGAGAAGTTAACCTCTTCTCCAACTCCTACACATTTAACAATATAATTTTGTATTTTTGTTATGCTAACTGTAATAGTTTTTGGAGTCTTATCTGAAGTTACTCCTACAAATTCATAAACTAAATAACCATTTTTCTCTTTATAGCTAACGATTCTTCCAGTAAATGTTTGACTAGATGAAGAAGAATATTCATATTCTTCATCACTAGAAGAAGCTTCTAAAGTAAGTTTACCAACCCCAAATTTATCAATAGCAAGTTGATATGAAGAAGTAGAAACGCTATTATATTGAATCACTCCATATGTCCCATCTATAGCGTGATCTTTATAGTCGTCATTAATTAGAACAAAACTACTAGTATCAAATGATAATTCCGCATAGCTCATTAAAGTGCTAGTTTCATCTAATAAAGCAATTAATGTATTTGAAATAGGATAATAATTATATTCCTTTTCTTCAAGTAAAGCCACTCCTAATTTAGTTTCACTCTTTCCAAATCCATCTAGTGACAAAGTTAGTCCTTCACTATCTAGATATTCTCCTTTATAGGAATCGCTTAGTTGAAGGCCAGAATAAGTACTTTGCCAATTCAATACTTTAACAGTCACTATCTCTTCTCCACTAGGGCGAGAAATCTTAATAATTGATCCACTAGTGAAAGGATCGATATTATTAATAGAAGCTACCTCGACTTTTTCTCCAGTAGATTCGATATTAGTCAAATAGAAGAATGTAGTTTTATCGCCGTTAGTAAATGCTCTTAAATAATTATTTAAAGCGCCTGTAGACTTACTTACTACTCCTTCTTTAATAAAGTAACTATTTAATTCTTTATTTCCTTTAATCTTTAAAGTGATGATTCCATCTTCTTCAATTTTACCAGTTACAGTAATAGATTTTGTTTCATCTTCTAGACAAATTCCAGTAAAGCTAAAGTTAGTTTCATCGGTAAAGATAATTGATCCCTTATAGTTTGCAAAATCAGAACTATTATTGAAATAAGAAACTGAACAATTTCCAAAAGCATCAAATTTAAAAGTATACTTTGAATTAGTGATTGAAGAATAATTTCCCACTAAGAGGTGATCATAGTAAATTGGTTCTAAAACTTGAATTCCATAATACTTATATACTAAATCTTCACCAATATAAGTCTTAATACCTACTGAATAGAATCCAGGTTGATTAAAATCGACATAAGAGCAATCGATATATTCTGATTTACTTTCATCAGTAACTAAACCATCTTTATTATAGATATTAATGTAACTATATAGTTCTTCTAATGAATCAGTTAACGATTCGCTCATTTGAATTTGATTGTTGTCAAAAGTAACGTAGATTCCTTCATTGATATTTTGATTTACATAGATCAAATCAACCATTTTAGAATTTGAAGAAGAAACTACTCTTAAAGTATTTCTAAATAAGTCTATTCTAAAGACTATTCCATCTTTGTATTCAAAGGTTTCTATCGGATTAACAAAGTTAACATAAATCATTCCATCTTTTTCATAATAAGTAAAGATATTTCGTGCATAAGCGGCACTATCAAGTCCACTGGCTAGCCCTTTACCATATCCATCAAAGAAGAAGAAAGATGAACTCAAACTAGTTGAAGTAGTTGGAGAAAATATACCTTGAATAGAAGTTTTTTCTTCCACTACAAATGTCTTATCTTCTAAGTTCAATTTAAAGATATAAGAATAACCATCAGTCTCACTATAGACTTTTATCGTGTTTGTATCATAATCGATTCCACCGATTTTTGTTGAAGCGTATTCGTTAAAAATCTTTGAAAAAACTTTCTCATCATTAACAGTTAAAGTTACATTTTGATATTCATTAAAAGATAAGACTGCGCTATTTGAATCTACTAATCCAGTAAAAGTCATATTTTTATATTTTCTATCTAGTGAATCTGTTCTTATAATTTTACCCAAAGAAGAACTTTCTAGTTTAAATGATACATCTTCGCCTAAAAAATTAATCTTATAAGTATTTCCAACTACTAAAGAAGATAAAACATTATTTTCATCATTTAAATAAGAATAATCATATGAATAGAAATAATCGCTAACATTTACTTCATCTAAAGAGAACTTAACTCCAAAATACATTTCTTTATCTTCTAATAGGTCCTTAACTTTTATAAGTTCAATAGTTGAACATGAACTAGAAGAAGCAAATACGTGATCAGTTGAACTATTGATTGTTAAAGAGTTCACTATTTCGTATCTATCATCTTTAAAATAGACATATGGACGATTACTATCGCTATACTTCATATGGCTTTTATTAAGAGGTTCACAAATAACCACTCCATCTTCATAGTGAAGAAGGTAATTAAATGAGCCAATAGTAAAGTTGATTGTCTTTTCATCTACCGCATTAAAATTAATTACTGTTTTTCCATCGATAGACTTAATTCCATTATCATCAATAACCATCTTGTCTAAAGTTTTTACTATTACCTCTTCTTCTTCCTCATTTGATTCGTCATATCCATTATTTTCTTCAGAAGAAGAGCTTGAAGAAGAACTAGCTACAATATTTGTTAAGCAAGTTGAATATTCTCCTTTCATACTAGAATCTAAAACAACTACTTTAGCAAGAGCTTTTTCTCCTTCATATTCTAAAGTTAAGGTGTAAACTCCTGGAGTAGAAAAATCCACTTTCCCTTCTACCATGTCATTAGTTATATCAACTTCAACTCCGTTTTTTGTAACGATAAACATATCTTTTAAATAAGCGCTGTCGCCAGTAAAGAAAGTAGTTTTATCCGCCTCAGAAATCACTACAGCGGATTTAATAACTAGTTGATAAGATACGACAAGAGGATCTTCATTAGTTCCATAAGGATAAGCATTAATCACTACTTCATAAGTTCCAGATTTAGTAAAATCGATTGGATCTGAAACTACTTCTACATAAGTACAAGTTGGATCAGTTGCCCATTCAGGATTGTCAGTAACAATCATGTTGTTTCCATTTACTTTAGAAGTAACGTTCTTTAATAAATTATAACTAGTAGTACCATAATCTAAAGTTACCACCGCTTCTTTAACATTTACAACCGCATTGATGTTTGTAACGACATAGGTAATCTTAAGTTGGTAAGAGGTCAATGTTTTGTCTTCACTATTTTCTCCATAAGGAATAGTTATGATTGCTTCATATTCTCCTTCAGTAGAAAAATCAACCGTAGAACTATCGACGTAAGTATTATTTAGATTAAACTTTGTTCCATTGACGCTGACGATAAAATCGTTAGCGAAATTGTAAGTGGATTGATTAGTACCTTTTTTGATAACGATCTTATCAGAAGTAGCATATTGAATTAGTACTCCCTTTCTTACTTCTACGTTACAAGTTTTACTAGTTCCTTTATAAGAAAGAGTAATTTCATTATTGCCAATCTTATCATAATTGATAAATCCAGTGATCATGCTAGATGTAACATTTACTTTTTCTCCACCTTCATATACAGAAAAAAGCGTGGTTAAATCAATAGTTTTACTATTTGGATAAATGACTAAATTCTTTGCATTTACCACCACTTCTTTTTCATCGACTATGGTAATCTTAGTCGTCTTAGTTTTAATGACATCTTCAATTTGAAAAGTAATGCTAATATTAAATTCGTCGTTAACTTGAGGATCAACTACTTCACTAGTATCAATTAGATCTTTATTAAAAGGAGTGAACTTTCCATCGACATAAATAGAAAATAACTTGGTATAGTCAAAAGTTTCTAGTTCATTTAATGTCAATTCATAATTTTTATAAGATTCAAATATTTCAACATTATAGCTGCTAGTGACAATAACTTCGATCGATTTAGAAACGTTTTTATATGTGCAAGTAACTTGATATGTCCCTTCTTCACTTTTAACAGTGGAAGAAATCATATCTTGAGTTATTGAAACTGGACGGTTTTTTTCAGTCACAGAGAATAAGGAAGTAAAATCATAACTATCAACTTCTTTTTGCTTTATCTCAATGGTGGTGACCTTTGCATTAACAACGACTGTTTCCACTTTTTCAACCACGACAAAGCAAGAGGCTGTTTTACCTAGATAAGTACAAGTAATTTCATATCTACCCTCTTTATTGACAATGTTAGAAGTATCGATCATATCTTCACTTACAGTAATACTTTCTCCATCGACAGTAATTGAAAATAAACTTGTGTAATCATATTTAAATATTACATCATTTTTAATAGTTATTTCTTCATGAAGAGAAACTACTTCAACAAGTTGGACAGAAGAACTAGATTCTTCACTAGTAGAACTTGAATCGCTAGAAATATTAGACGAACTTGTCGAACTGTCAATTGAACTAGAGATAGAACTACTAGATGAGTCAGTAGTTTCAGAAGAACTTATCGAACTAGAAGCTCCGCCTTTTTTACATCCGACTAGCCCAGCGGTAAATCCAACTAAAATCATTGGATAAATAATCAATTTCTTTTTTGACTTATTCATAAAATAACTCCTTTCAAATTGAGCAAAAGTCTAGAAGGATTAACCATCTAGACTTTTAAATAATAATCTTTATTAGTTAATTATCTATTTAATGTCCAGTTACCTGTAACATAGCAATAGACATAAATTGTCTTGTAACCAATATTTTCAAAGACGACCATAATACTGCCATTGACAAATGTTTCAAATTTAGAATTTAATGTATCTTTGCAATTTGCCGCGGATCTTACATATCCTTTAGCGCCTAAAATTGTTCCCATTTTATCCATTAAATCTCTCCAGTCGGTGATTCTATTGTTTTTATCTAGATTGACACTTTCAAGATTGAATGAGAATTCGTCGTAGTATTCTCCTTCAATATATTCATTATTTTCGTCTCTCTTGTGGTTTTTATCGTGCCATGGGCCAGAGATTCCATCGCCAAATACATCAGTGATATCTTTAGGAGTAATGAAATTAGCCACTTCATCGCCATACATATAATCAAGAACTTCTGTGACTCTCTTTGTAACTTTACTATTAGTTGAACCAGTTTCATAGAAATCCATAGTTCCATAATCTGACCAATTTGTAGCGACAGTTCTAGGAATATAACCATCAAATAAATCAGCATCTAAAGTTGTAGAATTAATATCAGAATAAGTAGTTTCGACAATTCCTAAGTATGTTCCAGAAACTAAGCTGTAAGGGAATGATGTTTTAACAAAGTTGCCTTGGTTATCGACGTAGATTGTAAATTTAGAATTTACTGAACTAGTTGCATCCTCAGCATTTGTATGAGAAGAAATTTCAGGAGCTACTTGATAAGCAATAGTAGAATCTCTTAGTGTGAATTTATACAAGACATTACCATTAGCGTCTTCGTTAGATCCACCATATTCAAAGATTTCAGGAGCAAAATCAAATGAAGGCATTTTATCAAACATATTTCCAATATATTTTCTTTGTCCAACTAATGTTTTTTCTGCTTTGCTATAGGCAAATTCTTCATAAGTATTATCTGAATTTTGTTTTAAGCCAGAATATGATGTGTGATATAATTTATCATCCATACCATAAGAATATTTTCCTGTATCTGCATATAAAATAGCATCTTTGGTTACTTTACCAAGTCTTCCAACTGTACCAGTGTTATTTGTAAAGTTTTGAACTTTATTGTGCTTTCTTGCTTTAATTGATGAATTATTAGCGCCTAATTCATAGTCGCCACCATCAGAAGAAGGTGCAGAGGTTGTGGTATCTACTGCATGGAATGTGTAATTCTTAATACCCTTCATCTTTGTCAAAGCAGCTTTTAATTTGTCATTATTTCTACCCGCTTCATAAGGAGTAGGAGTAGGTGCAGCGGTTTTTCCAATATCGCTGAAAGTCAAAGTCATACAGATCCAAGATTGATCGACTGGATTACCTTGGCTATCAGTAGAAAGAACTGTCGCTTCGGTGAACATTTCAATTTTTGTAATTTCAGTGTCGTTGCAATAAACATTGAAAGTATCGATTAAGCCATCGGAAGTTTGATATAAAGGAGTTAATGAAATACCTAAATATGTCATTAAATATTGATCTTGAGAGTAATCGGTAGTTGATGCTGGGTCAATATTATAGGTGTAGCAATCGACATCTTTTTCAAACTTATTGACATCTAATTGTCCAAGGTGATTCCATAAGTGATTATCCGCCCAGAATAGTGGTGTTCCATCATAGAGAGTTTCATGTTCAGCTGTTGCCTTGTTATCTTTATTGATATAGACTCGATCAAAAGCTGCTCCTTGTTTCTTTCCATCGTTAACAACTTCACCCTTACGGTAATTATCGGTTGTTATATTATCTTCTTTTCCTTCGATCCAAAATGATCCAGCCCAAGCTCCTTCAGCCATTTCGACTTTCATTTTGTATGTATCTTCATACATGGTATCAGTATCACCATCAACATAGTAATCAGTTAAAGTACCATTTACAGTAATTGAACTATTAGCGATTTTTTCAATCATCGCGCTAGTAAGATTACCAACTTGACCTTGAGTTACTGAAACTGAAGAAGGATCTTCTACTTGACTTAACTCAGAAGAAGACTCAGTTTCGCTAGAAATATTACTACTTGTAGTAATATCTGAGCTAGTAGATTCACTAGAAGTAATAGAACTATTTGAATCACTTGAAGTAGTAATGCTACTAGCGCCATTGGTTTTTCCACAAGCGCAAAGCATTAAAGTTAATGTGCTAACAATTAATAATTTTTTTGCTTTCATTATTTATTCCTCCTATTTTTGCAAATATTTATTTTTTATTTAATAGTGGGTTGTCACTTGTTCTATACACATAAATCAGTAGGTCTAAGTCACTATCGAAGGCTTCAATAGTGATATTACCTTTAACATATATGTGATTGCCTACATTGACAAAACCATTATCTTCTAAACATTTATAAACTTTTTCTACAGATGAATCGATGGAATAGTTTAAATCTAAAGGAACATCGTAGTATAGAGTAATCGCATCTAAATAATATTCCATTCCAGCAGGGCGATACTTGCCAGTCATTCCAAATCCATAGGTGTCTTCTAAATAGTCTTTTCCACCAAAGAAAGGCATATTTGTAAGCACGTCTTGATCATTGAAGAAGTTTTTCAAGAAGTCTCCCGCATTTACTTCAACATCATCTTCTGTGGAAGTAGAATCACTTGAACTAATAATAGTTAATTCATCCCAAGAAGAAGGCATTACTCTTTTTTCAAAAGCGATATCGATACCTTCAGGTAAAGAAGCGCTATTGAAGTCATAATAATCAATTTCGCAGACCCCATGCATTAGTCCTAAGTTAAAATAGAAACAAGCATAGGTTATATATCCTTCTGAATTTACTACCACATAAGGAGTAAAACTTTCAGTTGAGGATGTATTTCCACGAGCAGCAAAGATTGGATAGGTGTTTATATCATTCCCTACTCCTTTAAAGAACGTTGTAGCGACAGTGCACATATTATCATTTGAATAATAATATTTATCTCCTGTATCTTTATCGTAGTGATAATAAGTCATGATCTCTGGAGCAAACATAAATGAAGGTGCGGCTTCTTTTATGTCGCCTTGATATGCTCTACTAGGAGTATAAGTCGTAACTTCATCTTTTGTTGCAGAATAATAAGAATTATATTCTTCATCATTAAACTTATGATATCCATAGCCAGAATTTGGAACTGGTCTATCTACTTGGGTAGTGTTTGTCGCTGGATCTAATTTTTCAAAATATAGATCAGTAGGAGTCACCGTTTCATAATATCCACTCGCGCTAACTCCAGAAGCGTAAATTGATTGAGTATAGAATTTAACTTTAGTATTGTAACTTGTTAAATTCTGCATTTTGTTGATTGCATCACGTAAACTATCATGATAATCAGGTTCATAAGCATACTTACCAATTTTATTTACTTCGACGATATCTTCACCATAATTAATTGTTCCAATATAAGTTTGTTTAGCCTTATATCCAGCGCTGATGGTAGTATCGTATTTACTTACTACATTTATTCCAATGATTTCTCCATCAGAAATGATGAGAGAAAAATCGTCAACTTCAAAATCATAAGGATTAGCCGAACTCAAAATATTGCTTACAAGCGACTTATCTTCTTTGTTGTAATGGTATCTACCAGTTTCATTATTATAAGTAAAATCGCTTACAACTAGTTGATCAAGATAATTCTTCATTCCAGAATTTTCCCAAGAAATCACTTTTCCAAAATCATCAGTAATTGGAGTATATCCTTCTTCATTCATTAAGTTAACTGATACTTCGCAAGCGACACCTTCATGATTCTTATAGAAGATCGTTTTAGAAGTGCCTACAGTGCTTTCATATGTAGCGGTCCAATAAGTTCCATCCATCGCAGTAGAAATATTAAGGGTATGGCTTGTATTATATTTATTAGTTCTAATATCGTATAAGCTAATTTCATTAGTTCCATCGAAAGAAATGTAATCGGTATCAAAAACATCTAGCATCTCTTGAGTTAATGTGTTTACTTCTTCTTCAGAAGAGGTATTTGAAGAACTAGAACTAGAACTAATAGAAGAACTATTTTCCACTTGTGAAATAGAACTATCTATAGAAGAAGTTTCACTAGAATTAGCGCTAATATCACTAGAAGTATTATTATTTCCTGAGCAAGAAGTGATCAATAATCCTAAAGCGATCAGCATTAGAAATTTCTTTTTATTTTTCATTTTGTTTTCCTTTCTAGCCTTCAAAACTTACAAATTATATATTATATTAATTTTTCAATTTATTTTAATCAACGAAAATAAATATTTTATGCAAAGTAAAAGTTATGAAAGCCTATACATTTTAAAATTTATAAATATGTCTTATTACATTTAGTTTATTTGTTAATACAAATAAGTAATATCGATAAATACATTTTTATTATTATTTGTTAGATATGTGCAAGTGTAAGAAGAAATCTTATTTTCCTCTAAAGAGATTTCAATTGAAGGGTCCGCTTCGCAATTTAACTCTTCTATTTGGAAGAAAGAGGAAACTAAATCTTTTCTTATAGTTCCACTTAAAGTGGATTCTTCAATTGTATAATCAGTAAAATATTTCTCTTTTAAATCTAATCCAAATTTAAGATCTTTAATACTTCCTTCAAAAGTATCACTCGATTTACTTTCTACATAAGTAAAATTAGTTGATAGATTATATTCAGTAATGTTGATTACTCCAGAAACATTCTTTCCTTCATAAATAAGATCGATGTTTTTTTCTCTCTTATATACTTCTAGTTCTCCATCTTTAATCGTGGTATTCATAATTACTTGAACGACATTTTTAATCGAACTATCAATTTTTTTCTTAAACGAATCAAGTTTACTTCCTCCACAAGAAGAAAGAGATAATGTAAATAAACTTACTAAAGATAAAAATTTTAAATTTTTCTTCATTTTTCTTTCCTCCTAGAACACAAATTTTTTAATTATCCATCCTAAGGATAATAAGGATAAAGATAATAAGGCGATAGCTGTAGGATAAACATAACCCTTATCCGCTATTTTATTAGCCTCTTCAATATCTCCTTGTAGAGAAGAAACATACTCTTGATAAGAATCTAATAATCCATTGTACTTAGTTAAATCTAAAATCAATTTGTCATCGATGTCTAAACGAGAGATCTTTAGACTTAATTGATTTAATTCTTCCATCATAGAAGGAGCAAAATAATTAGGTAAGTTATCGATTGCTTCTTGGATATCTTTAATTTCTTTTGATGCATTGAGAAGTTTAATCTCTTTTATTCTCTTATTTGCATTGAGAACGATTTCTCTCATTTGCTCTATTTCTTCTTTTGTATATCCATAATTTGTTAAATCTTGCTTTAATGAGTTTAAACTTGTTAAAGCGCTAGAAATAGTCTTTTCATCGCTTAATGTGATTAGATTGACGTCACTTGGAACTTTTTTAAATGCGTCTAGGAAATTAACTGTATATTCATCTCTAGCAACATAAGAACTTCTATTACTATTTTCCACCTTACCAAAATATGCTTCATAAATTAAACTATCATAACCAACTAAAATGGAATTGCTAGGAAGAGTCATTTTAAGAGGATTATTCTTTCCGACGATATCGATAAACTGAGCGTAGAAATTGGTTGCTCCAAATAAATCTAAATATTTAAATAAGATATTATATCCAGGATCATTTTCGCTTAGGGAAGGATCCTCAACATTATATATTCCATAAGAACTTTCTAAAGTTGGAGCTAAGTAAGATCTAAACTCTACTTCTTCTAAAGAGCGACAACCATTAAAAGCAAAATTACCAATTGTCTTTAATGAATCTGGAAGAATCAATTTCTTTAAATACATATTCATATTTCCAGCGTACTCTTCAATTCTTATTGTTCCTTCCAATACTTCAAATGTTGAATTTTTATTCCCCCCTGGATAGGAGTTAAGTTGAATCTCTCCATTAGGTAAATAATTATAAATTGATCCTTTATGAAGGAAGATCGAGTCATTTAATTTACCTTCATTTAATTCTTTTCCTTCATTTACATACAGGAATTCTTCCAAGCTTGAGCAGCCTAAGAAGTTCGCTTTCCCTACAGATTTTAAAGAAGAAGAGAAAATTATTTTGGTTAATTGTTGATTAGAATTAAATGCACATTCACCAATACTTTCAACGCTAGTAGCATCAAAGTATTTAAAGTAGTTTGCTTGGAAAGCATATTCTCCAATGTATTTAATATGAGAAGTGTCTCCAATATTTTCAATCCTAGAATTTAAGAAGGCGTTGTCTTCAATTCTAATTGCACTGTTAAAGGAAATATCTTTTAATGCTTCAGTTGCTAGGAAAGAGGATTCTTTAAACACTTCAATTCCAGAGGTATTGATAGAGTTTAACAAAGAGCATCCGCCAAAAGCATATTCTCCTATTGAGGCACACGATTCTGGTAAAACTACTTTTTCAAGTCCTAAACAATAGCTAAACGCATAATCAGGAATTTCTTGAATTCCTTCTGGGATTGTTACTTGGTTAAATCCAGAGCAACCCATAAAAGCGCCAAGGCCTATTGAAACTAGTGAGTCAGGTAAAACTAATGAGCTAAATGCAGGGGCAGAACCACTTTGAGTAACTCTTGAGAAAGCTCCTTCACCAATACTAACGACAGCAGGCATTGATAAAGTATTTAAAGTTGAGCAATCTGCAAAGGCGTAACTTCCAATATATTTGACATTAGTTAAGTTTGCTTGGGCTAATGAAGTACAACCTAAGAAAGCATTGTCACCAATAGTTTCACCAGCCTTTGTTAAATCGATATTTTTTAATTTTGTTGAATTAGCAAAACTTGACTTTCCAATTTCAACTTTTCCATTAGTAGGCATATTTACTGTAGTTAAGCTTTCACATTTTTGGAAGGCTCCTAGTTCAATACTAGCGTTTCCATTGAAAGTAATAGTTTCTAAACTACTTGATAAGAACGCCCCTTCTAAAATCTTTACTCCATCTTTAAAAGTAACATCTAATAATCCAGATGAAGTGAAAGCATATTGACCAATCTCATCTAATTTATCTATGTTTTCACATGAAGTTAAATTATTCGTATAGGCAAATGAGAACATTCCAATAGAGAGTCCTCCACTTGGGAAGATTACCTTTTCAAGTGAAGAGCAATTAGCAAAAGCGTAATCATCAACTACAGTATTTGAAGAAGTAAATTCAACAGTTTTTAAAGATTTTACACCGCTGAAGGCTCCTTGACAAATTACATCGTAACCTAATTGCAAGACTTCATCATATTGATAGTTTACACTTGCTAAAACCAAACTTTTTCCATCTTTAGAAAGAAGAAGTGAACCATCAGAAGAAGTGGAATAATAATTTGATGAATCAGCAATGAATTTATCTACTATCGTATCTTCAAATAAGCTTCCACCTAAAGATTCAATATAGGAATTTTCTTGGAAAGAAACTGTTTTTAATGATGAGCAATTATAGAATACATAGCTTCCATATTTCACTGAACAGTTTGGTAAAGTGATACTTTCTAAAGATATACAATTGTAGAAAACTTGATCTTCCATCCATTCAAGATTTCCTTTAAATTCAACTTTTGTAAGGAGTTTATCTCCTGAGAAAGCCCCTTCTCCTATAGAAACTAAATCATTATTAATAGTAACAGTCTTTAAGGAATAATTGTTTGCAAAAGCAAATTCTGGAATTCTATCTACACCTAAAGATAATTCTTCAATTCCACAGTTAACAAACATCCCATAAGATAATTTTGTATCATCTGATAAAACGACATTTTTTAAATTCTTACAACCTTTAAATGCTTCTCTACCAGTATTTCTTAATGTAGATAAATCAATAGAAGTTAATGAAGTACATCCTTCAAATGCTCGAACGCCAATAGCATAGATATTGCTTAGAGATATATTGTCTAAACTTTCACAATTGTAAAATGTCCTTGCACCGATGACGTTTACTTTTTCTAGGTTGATAGAAGATAGTTTCTTATCGCCATAAAAAGCAAATTCTCTTACGTATTTAATCGAATCAGGAAGAGTTACTTTTTCTAGACCAGTACAATTATAGAATGCGTATTTTTGAATTTCTTCTACTCCACTTGGAACAACGACACTTGTTACAGTTAGATTGCTAGAAGGAATTTTATTTGCATCATAGTCGTCTTCGTCAACTTTAATCGTATTATCTAGTTCATATAAGCAAAATGAAAATGAACCAATATATAATATTCCTTCATCATCAGGGATAACTACGTCTCCTCCTCGACCTTTATACGCGATCAAAGTACGATTTTCAATAACAAACTCACTCTTGACATTCAATCTGCAAGAAGCCATGATGTTAGAAGTTTTTCCATCTACTTTAATTGATAAATAGATAATTGCAGAACCTTTTTTCATCGCTTCGACATTGCCATATTGATCAACTTTAGCCACCTCTGGGTTAGAAGACTCCCAATATAACTCATAGCGCTCTTCTGGTAAGTACCAAGGAGTGATTGAATAGAATATTTGAATTCTTTCTCCTGGATAAAAGTTTACTGTTGGAGAAGCGGAGAAATAATTAATTGACCCCGTACTTCCAATTTCACTTTTATCGCCACTAGAAAGGAATGCTTGAGTAGTCTTAAAATAGGTAAATTCTAAATTCTCTAATTCAACTTCATCATTGCTAATTGCATTTTTCTTAGAAGTTAAAGAAACTGATTTTGCTTTTTCCTTTATATTAATTATGACAGAAGTCTTTCTTCCTTCTACTCCTTCAGATACAGTTACTTGAACTCTACCAGTCTTAAGAGGTTGAATGACCCCTTGATTGACAACTGCGATCTTTTCATTTGAAGAAGTCCAATTTAAATATTTTAAATAAGATTTATCGCTATCTAGATTTTCATCATTAGAAGCTAAATATGGAACTAAGTCAGTTGCTTCATCAACGTAGACAGTAATCGCATTAACTACTTGTCCATCATATTCACCATTTTGAGTAAACTTGAAATCTCCATCAGTTCCAGGTAATTCCACTAGGAAGAGGTTTGAATTCAAAGCATAATCATCTACTAAGAATGCTAAGGTGTTTGTACAAATTGCATCATTATATAAATTATCAATGTAATCAGTAATTTCGAATTTCACTTCGGTAGTAGAATTTCTTTCTCCATATACTGGAATTGGATTTTCCGTTAGTAAAGTATAACTAGAACTTGAAGAAAATGACACTGGAGTAATCGCTTGAACATAATGATTATCATAAACATCTAAATAAACATAATAGCGATCTTTCTTTAATGTCTTATCATATTTTTTCTCAAATCTAGCGTTTGAAATAACTGGTGCTTGATCATCGCAAGTGAAAGTAAACTCAAATGTATTTCTAACATTTGTGTATTTTCCTCCATCGCCATAATCTAATACACCTTCCATTTTAAATTCGTATTCGCGGTTATTGATTAAACCTAAATCAGCTGTTTTAAAGGCGATATCTTCATAATAAGGATTAGGTGAACCACCTAGTGAGTAAGATTTATTCGCATTGTAATCTACATGAGTGTAGACTACTTCTCCAGTAACCTTATCGGTGATAGTGAAAGTCATTTGCTTTGCTCCGCGAAGTAATCCTGCATATATGCAACTGATTCCTTCAGTTGAACCAAATTGCGAAGAAATTGCGGCATGCTCTTCGCTAGCAGGAATAGCATCGTATAAAGATTCATCGATATCGTAGAGGTAAGAACCAATTGGAACGATATAGTTATTCAAGTAAGAAGCATAAGGTGTAGTGGCATATACGTCCGCTTTAATCTTATCTTCTTCGTCGATACTTCCATCGTGAGCTTCCGATTCTACTTCATAATAAGTCTTATCAAACATTGGAGCTTGATTCCAATCACCATAAAAAGCTAAGAATGGAACAGATAAATCAACTCCCTTGTCTGTATTATCTAAACTTAATAATTTTACATAACCTTCAACAAATTCTCCATAAGGGAATAATTTGTTCATCATTAGTTTATCTTCATTTGATAAAGTGTAGGTGACTTTTACCTTGCTAGTTTTATTTCCTTCAACAGTAATAATGTCGTCTTTTAATGTTGCGTTAGTAACGCTATTGATCTCTACACTACCTTTTAAGATTTGATCTTTTTCTGCAAGGAAGTTTTTGTCTGAAGAAGAAACAGTCTCTGTCATTGCACATAAATCAAATTTATATGATAATGGATTATTTGAAGTGTTGACAATGTTAAATGACATTTCATATATACCAGTTTTCTTTGGATCGTCGCCAAGTTCTAACTTTGATCGATCGATTCCATCAACAGTAATATATGCATCAGAATTTACCGCATTAAATAAACTAGCAAGCCCCGCTCCTTGTTTTCTTGGAGAATAAGGAACTCCCTCTTCATTTAAAGCGATAGTAGCTGTTGACATCAATAATTGATTAACCATTACAGATACTTGTTTTGCAGATAAATCTGGATATTTATTTTTTACATAATCTCTAATTAAAACTACAATTCCACATAAGTTAGGTGAAGCCATTGAGGTACCAGATAACTCATCGTATCCTCCTCCTGGAATACTAGATTTAATATTTCCCCCATGTGCGGTAATTTCTGGCTTTAATTTCAAATCTGGAGTAGGACCCCAAGAAGAGAAGTCTGACATGAATGGACCAGCAAGATTTTCTCTACTCATGGTTAATTTACCACTAGATTTCTTAGCTAGTTCAGTGCCATTATCTTTAGAAATAGATATACATGGGATATCTAAATCTTTTCCCATATTCATCAAAATGTCACCGGCGACATTATTGTAAATAATTATTCCCGCCGCTCCTTGAGAAGAAGCAACTTTTGCTTTTTCTTCAAAAGTATTATCTCCTCTTCTAACAAGAGCAATTTTTCCTTTGATGTCGAGTCCAGCGTAATTTATTTTCATTCCAACGCCTGGAACAGTGACATAATCATATACTTTTTCTCCAGTTTGAGGTAAACCTAACATTTCAAAGAAATCATATGGTTTACTAGCCAAGTTATTAGATTCATTAAAGAAGATAACTTGCTTATCATTTCCTATAATGTATTTACTCTTTGTTCCACTTATAGAACTAACAGAAAGGGCAGCTTCATACGTTGAAGGTGAGCCAACTGTCGCAGAATCTGGATTGGTAACTTTATTAGTGTTACCTTGTTCTGATCCATAGCTAGAATTATAACTATTACTTGCAGCGGTAATTAAATTAATACCACTGGCATTAATCTTATCATAAACAGTATTAATTGCATTCCCATCTTCTTCTCTTGAGAATCCGCAAGAAGAGCCTAAAGACATATTAATTGCATCAACTTTTAGTAAAACCGCATCCTCTAAAGCAGCGAGAATGTCATTAGTTTTTGCTCCTGAATCTAAATTTGGGAATACTTTCAATAGAACTAATTGCGTGTTGATAGCAACTCCAGTGATCGTATCGCTTTTTCCTCCAATGATTCCTGCAACGTGAGTTCCGTGTTCAGAATCATATGGGGTTACATCAGAATCCTTATCGGCATAATCATAAACAAAAGGAATTTTTTTACTATAATAAACATCGCTAACTTTTAAATCTTTCGTAGTTTTTTTAGCGTTAGATTCATCTAGTATTTCTCCAATCTTTTGTTGATTTAACACTCCTGAATTAGGTTGATTTCTGAATACTTCATGACTGCAATCAAATCCAGAGTCTAATATTGCAACAGCAGTTCCTTCTCCATCGTAATTAACAGTTGAAGAGTTAAAAATACCAGTTTCATAAACATCAACTACATTTTGAACTGGAGCATTAGTATCATTAGAAGTAGACATAGGTAAATTGTATGTATCTTGCAAAATTACATTTTTAATACCAGAATACTTCTCTAATTTTTTTATATTTCCATATGTAGTAGTGCAAGAAAAACCATTTAATATAGTCTGATATTGATAGTCGACATTATCGATTAACTTCTCTTTTGATAATTTATTAATTAATTTTTTTTGCTCTGAGGAAATAGCTTTAGAACTGATGATTCCCTCTTCTTCATTAACATAATCGCTGACGGAATTATAATTTGTAGAAGAATCTAAATATCTATCTATTAATGAAGATTCATCTAATTCGATGATAACATCAACTTTGTCTGTATCTAAATACCCCTTATTTTCTATAAGGTATTCCGCTTTAATTTGATCGAGTCTATTAATTTGCTCGACATCAACATTTGCATTTAATACCTTTAATTGACCAGATGTTCCTACATTTTCATCATTTTTGTCGCTCTTATTTGATAAAGAACATCCAGTTAAGCCCATAGTTACTACAAGCGTTGTAGCAAGCATTGTTTTCTTAAATCTAGTCATATAACTTAATGCCTTTCTATTTTCACTTATTTACTTTAAAACATTTATCAAAGATAAACAACAAAAAAAAGATAATATTTTTTTATAAAAAATAAAGGATGGTAAACACCATCCTGTAAGTTCTAATTAATCTCTTCTATTTCGATATGTAGTATGTAATAAATGATGGGCCTTTTCAGAACCTGGTTCTCCTAAATATTCATCATATAGTTTTTTAATAGATTCATTTTCGCAAGAAATACGAATTGATTTATTTCTATCGATTGTTCTTAGGCCTTCTTTTCTTAAAGCGACGACTTCAGCAGAATTATTATTTTTATCGATAGGTTGACCTCCACCATTTACACATCCGCCTGGACAAGCCATCACTTCGATTGCATCATAAGAATTTTTACCAGCTTTTATATCTTCTAATACTTTTCTAGCATTTGCTAAACCAGAAACTACACATAGATGTAAAGTTTGTTCTCCTAAGGTGACAAAGGTTTCTTTAGTGTTAGGTTGTCCAAATACTCCATGGAATTCTAATTTATCCTTTGCCTCGCCATTTACCCAAAGAGAAGCAGTTCTAACTGCCGCTTCCATAACTCCTCCAGAGTTACCAAAGATAGTGGCCGCACCAGTTGATTCACCAAGTGGAGAGTCAAATTCTCCATCTTCTAAAGTCGATAAATCAATTCCAAATCTTCTTAACATTCCCGCAAATTCTTTGGCCGACATTGAATAGTCAGTTTCAAAATTAGTGTCATCTAATTTCATAACTTCACGTTTTGCTTCTTGTTTTTTAGCGATGCATGGCATTAATGAAACTACAACTAAATCTTCTTTCTTAATTCCTTCTTTTTCAGCAAAGTAAGTTTTACAAACTGCCCCAAACATCTCTTGAGGAGACTTACATGAAGAAGGTAGATTTAATAATTCAGGATATTGAGTCTCAATAAAGTTAATCCATCCTGGGCAACAAGAAGTAATTAATGGAAGATTTTTATTTTCCTTTAAGCGATGAACAAGTTCAGTTGCTTCTTCCATAATAGTTAAGTCTGCCCCAAAATTGGTGTCAAATACTTTTTTAAATCCTAACATTCTTAATGCGGTAATCATTTTTCCAGTAACATCAGTACCTGGCTTTAAGCCAAACTCTTCTCCAAGAGATACCCTTACTGCTGGAGCGGTGTGAACGACAACGTATTTATTTGGATCATTCAACACTCTTTCAACGTTAGTGACATCATCAATTTGAAGTAAAGCGCCAGTAGGACACACTTGAACGCATTGACCACATTGAACGCAGTCAAATGCTTCCGAAATAACTGTTTTATATCCTCTTAAAGAAGCAGAAATTGCTCCGACGGATTGAACTTTTTCACATATAGCGGTACATCTATTACATAATACGCACTTGCTTGCGTTTCTTTTTATTGTTCTTCCCTCTACATATTTATTTTCTTGCGATAAAGGGCCAGTGAAAGCAATTTGCTTGATTCCAAGCTCATATGCTAAATCTTGAAGCTCGCATTTTCCATTCTTTTCACAGATTAAACAATCGTGAGGGTGATTTGACAAAAGAAGTTCAACGATTATTCTTCTTTCTCTTCTAACTCTCTTATTATTGGTGAAAATTTCCATTCCATCAGTAATATAAGTAGCGCAAGCAGGAGCTAAAGTTCTACGCCCTTTAATTTCTACTAAACAAACTCTACAAGAAGCAGGTTTATGCTCAAAATTTGCTTCTTCTTTTTTTAAGTAACACAAAGTAGGAATTTTAATACCATGTTTTTTTGCTACTTGTAATATCGTAAGTGAAGTTTCTTCTAAAAACTCGATATTATTAATCTTAATATGGGCTAACATTACTAATCCTCCTACTTTTTAATTGCTTTTGGTTTAGCTGGACACTTGCCAATACAAGTTCCACACTTAATACATTTGGCTGAATCGATTGCATAAGCATTGAGTCGAGGATTCTTTCCAAATTTATCAGTTTTATAAATTGCCCCAACTGGGCAGTTTCTTGCACACATACCACATCCTAAGCAGTTTTCAGTGATAATTTCAAAGTTGACTAAGTTCTTACATGAACCAGCAGGACACTTCTTATCGACGATGTGAGCGATATATTCATCTCTAAATTCCTTTAGCGTCGATAATACTGGGTTTGGCGCAGATTGACCTAAGGCGCATAAAGAACCATCTTTAATCGTCGCGGCTAAGTTTTCTAATTTTTCAAGATCTTCCAACGTTCCTTCACCATCGGTAATCTTATTTAAGATTTCAAGCATTCTCATATTGCCAATTCGGCAAGGAGTACATTTTCCACAAGATTCTTCAACGGTGAATTCAAGGTAGAATTTAGCAATGTTGACCATACAGTCATCTTCATCGAGGACGATCATTCCTCCACTTCCCATCATTGAACCTTTTTCAACTAAATTGTCGTAATCGATTGGGGTATCTAAATCTTTTTCAGATAAGCACCCTCCACTAGGTCCACCAGTTTGAACCGCTTTAAACTTCTTTCCATTTTTAATACCGCCACCAATCTCATAGATGATTTCTCGCAAGGTTGTTCCCATTGGAACTTCAACTAAACCGACGTTATTAATCTTACCCGCTAAAGCAAATACTTTTGTTCCTTTAGACTTTTCAGTTCCCATTGAAGCAAAAGCTTCTGCTCCATTTAAGATAATATATGGAACATTTGCCCACGTTTCAACGTTATTGACGTTTGTTGGCTTACCATACAAACCTTTTACCGCTGGGAAAGGAGGTTTTAAGGTAGGTTCTCCTCTTTTACCTTCAATTGAATGAATTAAAGCAGTTTCTTCACCGCAGACGAAAGCGCCAGCACCATATTTAATATTGATGTGGAAAGAAAAATCAGTGCCTAAGATATGATCTCCTAATAAACCCATTTCGGTTGCTTGTTCAATTGCAATTTGCAAACGTTTGACTGCAAGAGGATACTCAGCACGAATATAGATTTCTCCTTCATTTGCTCCGATTGCATAACCACAAATGGCCATAGATTCTAGTACTGAATGAGGGTCCCCTTCTAATATTGAACGATCCATAAATGCACCTGGATCACCTTCATCAGCGTTACAAATTACATATTTTTCTTTTCCAAGAGAAGCTTTGGCTAATTTCCATTTTAATCCGGTTGGAAAACCTGCTCCCCCTCTTCCTCTTAGTCCAGATTTAGAGATGACATCGATTACTTCATCAGGAGTCATTTCAGTTAATGCTTTTGCAAGAGCTTGATAACCTTTTGCTGCGATAGTTTCCGCGATGACTTCCGGATTGATAAGTCCACAATTTCTTAAAGCGATTCTCTCTTGCTTTTTATAGAAATTGATGTTTTCTTGAGTAAATACTCTTTCACCTTGTTCATTCTTATATAAAAGGTGATGAATGATATCGTGATTACAGATATGGCGACGAATAATTCTTTCAGCTTCTTCTTCATTAACTTTAGTATAGAAGACATGATCAGGGAATATTTTAACAATTGGTCCTCTTTCACAGAATCCGAAACATCCAGTAATAGAAATCTCAACTTTATCTTCGACTTTATATTCTTTTGCCCAATGTTTTAACGCTTCGACGATCTTAAGAGAATTTGATGAGCTACATCCAGTTCCTCCACATACGGAAATATGATATTTTTCTGGATTCTCATTGACTGTCGTTCTTAATTCCAATAAATCCTTAACATTATCGTAAAGGGCTAATAATTCTTCTTTTGAGTTAATTTTTTTACACATAACAAAACTCCTCCCTCTTAATAATTTGCCAAAATGCTTTCGACATCTTCTGGAGTAATATTTCCATAAGTTTTGTCATTGATTTGCATAACTGGAGCAAGTCCACAAGCTCCGACGCACCTTAAAGTGGTAATAGTAAACTTGCCATCAGGAGTAGTTTCACCATTTTTAATTCCTAAAAGTTCTTCCACTCTTTCTAAGATTTTGCCTGATCCTCTTACAAAGCAAGCAGTACCAAGGCAAATTGCAATAACATTTTCACCTTTTGGTTTCATTGAGAAGAAAGAATAGAATGATACTACACCATAAACTTTAGAAACATTGATATTTAGTTTTCTTGCAATGTGAGTTTGAACTACCATTGGAAGATAACCAAAAATATCTTGAGCGCGATGGAGAATAGCAATTAATTCTTTTGGATCAGAATTTAATGAGTCTATAAAGTCATCTAATTCTTTGAACATTTCTTCATTTGTCTTCATTTATTATATTCCCTTTCATTATTCGATAATTTTTTATCGGTTTGATTTTATCATAATGCTTATAAATAAATCTATTGTTTTTTAATTATTAATTATATTAATTAGTTAAGTATCCCTTAATGATATTGAATGGTAACTATTTTCCCACAATCCTCTAAAGATTTTTTAAGATTTTCTACAATTTTCATCTTCATGGAAAGATCGATTGGCAAATCTTTATGTGCAGGATTTAATGTAGTACCAACAAAAAGATTGATGTGACTAGCTCTTTTTAGTATGTAGTTAGCTAATAAAGTTGCGCCATCTTTTTCCTTAAGAGACTTATTATATACATCTTTATTGTCTAAATAATGTTGAGTTACTTCTAAAACTTTCCCTAAAGTGATTACTCCTTCAGTAACTAAATCTAAGCCGTCGATGGTAGCTATTGGAGGGACATCAGGAGATAAATAATTTAAAGAAGGTCTTATTTCTTTATTTAGATACTTAGACATAATTTTTGAGGTAGTGCCACCGCAGACGATTTTAATCCCTTCTTGATTCATGAACTTTTCTGCAACTATAAAGTCATCTTCTTCTTTCATAGGAGGGCCCACTAAAAGGTTAACCGTCACTGGCTTTACAATTCTTAAAGCAGCGATTGTAGTGTCATCTCCTGGTTCATTCATATATAGTGAATTGCAAGCTTCGCCCACTAAAGAAGCAATCTCCATCGCCGATTTATCTTTGGAATAATTTGCAAGTACATAATTAGATATATCATCCATCGACCATCCTAAGTTCATAGTCTTACCAATTCCAGCATGAGGAGCTCCATCACTA
This sequence comes from uncultured Caryophanales bacterium, assembly GCA_945929875.1. Taxonomy (GTDB): domain Bacteria; phylum Bacillota_I; class Bacilli_A; order RFN20; family CAG-449; genus UBA3210. The sequence goes on along the minus strand of CAMEOO010000002.1, from coordinate 107,493 downwards.
CAAAAGATGATGCAATCATTTTCTAATGCGTCGATGGAAGAAAAATAGACGGTTTTATCCATAATTACTCTTTTTTCTCTTTGAAGAGATAACCTTTTTCCATCTCTAATATAAATCAAAGGAGGATTGTCAAATTCAAAAATATAACCTTTTCCTTCGTGATCTAAATGAATTACCGTAAAAGTGGAATAAGCAACTTTTCTAACTTGGCAAACTGGTAAAGTAGAAATTACTGAAGAAATACACTCTTCAATATCTGCCCCGTTTGCAATCATCAAGCACAAAAGTTTAGAAGTTAAAGTTGCTAAAATATTCGCTTTAACGCCCGAGCCTAAGCCATCGGCTAAAACGATCGTCGTCCCTTCTTTTTTTCTTACGACTTCAACTTTGTCTCCACAAAGTTCTTCTCCTATGTGGTTTAATGAAACATAGCCATCGTCAATAAAGTATTTCATACTATTCATCCTTTAAGCTATTTTTAAAGTTAATCAACGCTATTTTTGCTTCCGCGGTAGATTCACCAAGTAGAGAAGCAATTTCTTGAACAGCCGCCATTTGCTTGTTAATAACTTGATTAGTTACATCGATCATCTCGTTTCTAAGCTTTTTCATATTTTCTTCGTTTAACGTTTCTTGAGTGACATCTTTATAGATAGCAAAAGCGACATTATGATCTTTTACATAAGTAATGGAGACGTCAAAATACATATTTTTCTTATCGTTATAAACAATTAGAGAATCTAGATTTTCCTCTTTATCAATCTGTTCCATTAGTTCAGGTAATTCAACATATTCTGAATAGAAATGACCTATTGCATCTTTAGATAAATCTAAATAATCATATGCCCTTTTATTGATATCGATCAATCTTCCTTCTTTATCTACTGTGATAATTCCATTTGGAGTATGTTCCATAATTTCATTAGAAATTGATTCGGCTTTATTTTTTAAATATGGCATACAAAATTCTGGATCGGTCAATCCATTAAAAATTGAAATTGCTTTTTCGCGACAAGTTTTAAATCCGCAAGCACCGCAGTTAATTTCATCTTCCCTTTTAAATTTTGAAAGTTGCATCAGTATATGGTTGATTTCTTCTTCTGTTGGAACTTTAAAATTATTTGCTAAAGGAGTAAATGTTTTAGATAAATCTAAATCGTGGTCTATGCTTTTAGTAACTACTTCTTTTTTCTTTACGAAGTTTCTAACGATAGTAACATCCTTCATCGCCGAGTTTTTAGATAATCTACAAGGTCCATTGACACATCCACCTTTACACATATTCATCTCGATAAATACGTGGTCAAAACTATCGATGTTTTCTAAGATATCATCTAGTTCATCGCTTCCATCAATGGAGATGTAGTCGTATTCAGTTGGAGCAGTTCTAGAAAATGACTTAATGATACCACGATTAATAGGATAATACCTACTCACTAAATTAATATCATTTTGATCATCTGTTTCCTTAAAACTGATGTTTTTTTCCTCTAGCATTTGCAATAATTCTTCGAAAGTGAGCACACTATCGATTTCTTTAGAAATATCCGCTTCTTTCTTTTTTGCAATGCATGGTCCAACAAATACTACTTTGCATTCATTTTTATACTTTTCTCTAATTAATTTTGCATGAGCCACCATCGGTGAAACTACCGGAGCTAAATATTTAATAGCATTAGGGTAATTCTTTCTAACGTAATCATTAGCCGCTGGACAAGAAGTAGAAATAATCGCGCTCATGGTGTTTTTCTTTATTATCTTTAAATATTCTTCAGTCACCATTCTTGCTCCTATTGCGGTTTCTTCAACATCGTAAAATCCTAGTTCTTTACACGCTTCTTTAAACGAAGAAAAATTGTTTACCGGAAAATTGGCAATAAAACTTGGAGCCACACTTAGAATTACTTTATTATTCTTATCTTTAATTAATTCTTTGACTTTCTCAATGGAAGAGATGACGTTTTTCGCATCGTGAGGGCACACGTTGACACAATGCCCACATAGTATGCAGCTATCTTCTAAAATTACCGCTTTATTATTTTCAAATTTAATTGCTTTAACTGGACAGCTTCTTAAACACGAATAGCAATCTTTGCAGTTATCAATAATAAATTTTAAATATCCCATAACTCACCTCTATTTTGCATAAGGCAAAATTTGTTCATTAAAAATTGAATCAATCGTATCCTTATTTGCGTTAGTCACTAACTTTCCATCGATTATCATCGACACCCCTTGCGCGCATTGTCCTAGGCAAAACGAAGCCGCTAATTCAACTTTATCTTCAACTTTATTTTCACTAATTAATTCTTGAAGTCTAACTAATACTTCATGACTTCCTTTTAAGTGGCAAGATGAGCCAACACAGATAACTACTTTCATATATACTTCCTCTCTATGAGCTATAAATTATTTAAATTATAATTTATTTTTTTTCCTTTTTTAATAATATTTAATAATATTCGATAAAATAATATCAATTATTATTTTTTCATCGTTTTATTTATTAAAAAAAATGAGTGGTTACCCACTCAAATTAAATAGTAATTAATTAATCGAATACTCCACTTTCGCTGATAATTTTTATAGCGTTTATCGCATCTTCATAAGGCAATTGTGTGTGCATCATAGTTTTAGTGATTTTTTCATAATCACTTTTATATGCATTTGTTTTAATGATATCTAGTAACATCGAAGAGACATTTACTCCATCTTGTGCAGAAATACAAAGAGGGTTTTCTTTTCTTTCAGAGCGAACTTCATTTACTAATTCTTTTAATTTTTCATCTAATTTCACCTTTGAGGACAAATAATATAGATCATAAATATGTCTAGAATTTCTTTCTATCTTATCTCTTTTAAAATAATCGCAAATAGCAAATACTTTATCCACTAAAGTTCTATCAAGTGTTTGCACTCTTATCTCAAATGGCTTCAAATCATATTTTTCAATTGCCGCTACATTTTTAGTTTCAAATAAATAATCGTAAATTATTGAGGTAACATTTTTGATTTCACTAGGATATGCTTTAGTTATATAAGTAGTTTCTACTAGTAATGTAGGTTTTATTCCTAATGAGTGGAATTGGATTGGATATTCTATCTTATAGCAGTTATAATCTCTTCTACTTCTTATTTCTTCATAGTTTAAAAGATTCAAATCAAGAACTTCACAAGATTTAACTAGCTGAGCTTTCATCATCTTTTTTTGACCCTGAGGCTGATGATTTTCATCTAAAGTCAAGTCGATATCTTCTGAAAACCTATCTATTAATTTATGGCATTTTGATAATGATGTCCCACCTTTAAAAATAAGAGTAGGTACTCTTTGAGATAATTCTTTCAATAAAAGAGTTACAAAATAATCCTTTTCTACAAAAGCAGGATCAATTTTATAATATTCACTTACTATTCTAATTAAACTAATAAAATCTTTTTCATTATTATGCAAGTTCATAAAGCACCCCACTTATAGCTAAATTTTTCATTGCTTTTGCAGGAAAAGCATTAGCTACACTCATAATTTCACTTCTAGTAATCTTCTTTTCTTTAATATATTCCTTTACTGAATCTCTTATTTGCTTTTCTTCTTCGTATTGTTTCATATTTAAATTATTAAATAGTTCCATAAGAGTATAAGCTCCTTCATTTTCATTAGTAATAGGTAATCTAGATTTTCTAAGAACTACTTTTCTTCCTCTAATTTCAATTTCTCTTACTTTCCGAGACTCATTATTCGTAATTACTTCTATCACATTTGGTACCTGATAGCTTACCAGAAAGTTTAAATCAATAACATATCTTCCATATATTCCAAATACTTTACCTTTGTCCATAATATACTTTCTATTTACAACATCATTTACCGTTATTATAGATTTTCCAAATTCTGTTTCGGTAGGCAAATAATATACCCCTTCATCAAATCGAACAAGAAATCCACTTTTAATTGCTTCATTAATCATTTGGTAAATTCTTTGATAAGAATATCCTTTCATACAATCAAAAATATCAGTTGTAAATATTGGATAGTCGTATCCAAAGCGTTTTTTTAGTCTATTAATTAACATAATCTCATCTCCATTTCAAATTAGACAATTTTGAACTTTTTTATTTCAAAATTATCTTATCACTAATATTATATCCATAAGGATCAATTTAGACAATAATTTTTATTGCAATAAAAAAAACAAAGACATCAGCAATTAAGTGATTTCTTTGTTGTTTTAATAATTGATTTATAAATAATTAGATTTTTTTGATTAATTTTTTCTTTAATATTTTAAAAATGATAGTAATTAAAAGCGCTAAAAGGATAGCGATTAACGAATAGGAAAAAATAGGAATCATATTAGTTGGATCGTTTTTTTGCGCTGCTAAAATGGCACTTCCTAGTCCTCCTCTTGTATCTCCAGTTAATATTTCCGCCATGATCTCGATTTTAAAAGAAAGAGAGAAACTACTAGCTAATCCTACTAGTAAATAAGGAAACATTAAAGGGATTTGAACAAAAATTACATTTCTAAGTTTATTCCCACTATCAAGTTTCATCGCATTGACTACATCTTGATCCATGTTTTCTATTCCACCAACAACTGCTTCATAAAGTATTGGAAAAGAGATCAATATCACCATCAATATCGGAGCATTTTTAGCGCCTACTAATACTAAAAACAAAAAAACTAAAGAAGCGGTAGGAATTGATTTTAATGCTGAAATAGTTGGATAAAATACTTTTTTTAATGTTGAACTATTTCCTCCAATCACCCCAAAAAATAAAGCTAGTAGAAAAGATATAAAAAAACCAATCAATAATTTAGAAATGCTCTTCCACATACATTTATAAACATAAGAAGAAGAAAGAATAGTAATAGTTTGTTTTATGGTAGAAATAGGATCAGGAAAAATCATTCTTCTTTCATCAATTACTAAAGAAAGAAGAAACCAGATTCCAATGAAAAGAACTACACCAATTAAATAACCAGTTTTACTGTTTATAGTAAATTTCTTCATTAGTTGCACTTACCTCAAATAAGTTAATAAAACTATCTATAGCTTGTTTATTAGAATAAGCATTTACATAACCTAGCCCTAAAGAGTTATTATCTTCTACAACTTTTTTTGCAACATTAGAGTTAATTCCATATAAGGCCAAGCTTTCTTCAGAAGAAATCTTACCCATTCCTTCAGTAATTAAAGAAGGATTTTCTAAACAATCATTAATATCTTTTTCTAAGTTAGATAAAAAGCTATCGACAATAGTTTTATCAGAGGTATTTTTAACAAACACAGAAGCTTGAATTAAAGATAGATTGTTAGATTTTTTCTTATATTCTTCTTGAATATTTACATATACGCTACTTCTTCCATATGTTGTGGAATCTTTATTATTTATTGTTGCAAATAAAGCAGGTTGAGCAATAAAAACGTAATCGACATCTTGCTGAGTGACTAGGTTTTTTCCACTAGCTAAACATTTAGAAGCATCTTGAACATTAGTTACATATTGAATAGTTTCATTATAAATATTTCCATAAAGATAATGGAAAATTTTATCTGGAGTTTGATTTTGACCAAAAAGAACGATCTTATCTCCTGGGCTCATCACACCATCTTTGTCATTTCCAGTTGAAGCAATATAAAAGTTTCCTAAAGTAATATTTGCCGCCATCTTATAAGGAGCACCAGAATTGATTGCTCTAATTCCTGATACGGTATCGATGACTACGATATCTTTATTTGAACTTTCATTCATCATTGCAACGATATTAGAAGGAGTTGAGTTTGTTTCAAAATTTGGATTTTCCGCTTGATTGTAAAAAGCAACAGCAGGTGCCCCAGTTGGACAAACAATTTTTAATACGCTAGTATCGATGACTTGACTTGAAGTATCTTCACTAGAATTTTTATTTTTTCCGCTGCAAGAGCAAAGGAGTAATACCCCTACACATAACAATGTTTTTAATTTCATATTCATATAATTTACCACCTATTGAAAATCATACTAGATTATTTTAAAATAATATGTGATTTAAATCACAGGTGAATATATGTTTAGTAAATTTATTGAAGATAATATAAATATTATGGAAGTAATTTCTCTTCCTTCTAAAAAAATTCTATTTAAAGAAAATGAAATATGTAAAAAAGTCGGAATTATTCTTTCTGGAGAATTAAATATTGTTTCTTACTCATTTAAAGGTAATGAAATAGCTTATGCTAAATTAAAAAGTGGTGATATCTTTGGTGATCACTTAATTTTTTCTACTAATCCTAGATATAAAGGAAATGTAATTGCTAGAACTAAATCTACAATCGGATTTATCACAAAAGATAATTTTATTAAATTGCTTTCGTCTAACCCTTCACTTTTAGAAGAATATTTAAAGAAAGAAGCCGAAAACACTTTGAACTTAAACAATCAAATTAAAATACTATCTTTTGATAATGCATTAGAAAAATTAATGTTTTACTTATCAATAAATGACAACGAAATTAAATATCAATCAGTTTCTTCATTAGCTAGAACGTTAAATTTAAGAAGAGAAACCTTATCTAGATTATTATCGGAATTAATAAGAAAAAAAGTCATCTATAAAGATGACTATATCATTAAACTTTTTTAACTAAATTCTACTTAAGAACGATTCGAAAGGTTTTAATTTTACTTTATTATCTTTGTGATTATTTTGATAATTAGATAAAACTATTTCTTTTACATCAAATGGCAAGCTCACTTCAATTTCTTGATTAGTCATATTAGTTGCAACCATCAAGGAATTATTTTCATCGCTTCTAGTGTAAACAAAAACATTCTTGTCATCATCTAAATAAGATTTGAATTCCCCATAAACTAAAGTAGGAGCATATTTGCTGTTTTTTCTAATATTTAACAACTTCTTATAGAATGACAAAATAGAATTATCATCTTTTTCCTCTTTTTTTACATTGATATCTAAATAGTTTTCATTAATTTTAATCCATGGCTTATGTCCATTATTAAATCCAGCATTAACAGAGTTATCCCATTGGAAAGGAGTTCGATTGTTATCCCGAGCTTCCTGATAACAACCTTCTAAAAACTCTTCTTTTGAAAGCATCTTTCTTTCTAGAACAAAATCTTTATAAGAATTAATCACTTCTACATCTTGATATTCTTCAAGTTCCATCTTGATATTAGTCATCCCAATTTCTTGACCTTGATAAATAAAAGGAGTTCCTTTTAAACAATAATTCATCAAAGCGATGGCTTTCGCGGATTCATTTCTATAATTTAAATCACCAAAGCGGTTAATACATCTTCCTAAATCGTGATTTTCAACAAATAAAGCATTCCAAGAGCAAGAATTTAATCCATACTGATATTTAGATAGAGTATTTTTTACGAAGAACATATCGATAGGTTTTGGAGTAAATTTCCCACATCTAGAATGATCGTTTGTGGAACTAGTACATTCAAATTGGAAAACCATATTTAGTTCTTTTCTTTCTGGCAATGTAAAGTCCTTAGCTTGCTCTAAGTTCCCCCAAGCTTCACCTACAGTGACAATATCATATTTTCCATAAGATTTTTCATAAAGTTCTTGAACCTTTTGATGAAGAGTAGGCCCATAGCCATAAATATCTTTCTCTACTTCTTTTCCAATTAAATGAATTACGTCAAATCTAATCCCTTTGATTCCCTTTTTCATCCAAAAATTAATTGCGTTAGCCATTTCTTCTCTAACCTTTGGATTTTGATAATTTAAATCAGGTTGCTCAACAGCAAACTCATGGAAATAATATTGATTAAGACTTGGAACATATTCCCAAGAAGGTCCTCCAAAACATGAACGATGATGTTCATTGATTGGTTGGTCTTTAAAAATATAATAATCGTGATATGGATTATCTTTACTTTTAATTGCCTCTTTAAACCATTTATGTTGGTTAGAAGTATGATTGGCTACAATGTCGATCATGATATACATGTTTCTCTTATTGCATTCTTCAATTAACTTGTCCATATCGTCCATCGTTCCAAAAAGCGGATTGATATTACAGAAATCTGAAACATCGTAACCATTATCAACCATTGGAGAAGAGAAAAAAGGAGTAATCCAAATAATATCTACTCCTAAATCTTTCAAATAATCTAATTTTGAAATAATTCCTGGAATATCTCCTATTCCATCATTATTTGAGTCTTTAAAACTTTTAGGATATATTTGATATACAATTTTGTCATGCCACCATTTTTTAATCATAAACGCACCTCTTTCAAAGTTATTTTATAGTAAAAAAAATAAATTATAAATTAAAATGATACAATTATTCCTTTTTCTAGTGCATAGAACGAACATAACCCTTTCATAGGTAAGAGAATCACTTCTTTAAAATAATCTTTTAAAGAATCTCTAATCAATAATCCAGTCTCATTGTCATAGCAATGTGTGATGATGCATTCTTTTTCTTTATAAGTTTCTCCTACTTTTTCTTTTATTTCAGATATCAATCTTAAAATTGCAAGTTTTCTTGTTCTCACTTTTTTATATATCTTGATTTCTCCTTCTTCACCTATACAAAGTGGTTTAATCATTAATAGTTTAGCAATCGTCGCGGTAAACTTACTCATTCTTCCATTTTTAATTAAGTTTTCAAAATTATCCAAGACGAATAATAAGTTTCTTTCATCTCTATATTTTTCAATATCTTGACATATAGTTTGGTAATCTTTTCCTTCTTTGATTAATGAATATATTTTTTTAGCTATCAAAATCATTGCTCCTGAAGTAAGTTTTGAATCGATGACAAATATTTTTTTATCTTTAATCATAGATGAAGCTAAACAAGCTGAATTATATGAACCTGAGAGTTTAGAAGAAATAGTAATGATAAAGTTATATTCTCCTGAGCAGGCCTCAATATATTTATAAGGAGAAGGGCAAGAAGAAGTCGATTTACCAGAGTAAGAATGCATTTCTTTTAACATCTTGTCGATATCTAATTTATCATCATCAACAAATTCTTTATCCTTCACATTTATAGTTAAAGGAACAATCTCTAATCCCACTTCTTCATCATTTATAAAATCTATGTTCATATCGCTAGAACTATCTAAAATAATCTTGTACTTCATAATAAACACCTCAACTTGGAAATAGTCTATCACGAAATAGTAAAACAAGATGAAGAAATAATTCTATAGATAAAAACTATAAAAGTAGAGTAAAGAAAAAAATTCTACTGATAGTAGAATGATAATATCATTCTATCTGTTAATTAAGTGAGGAATAAAATATCGATATTGTTTAATCCACCAATACCAGTGATGGGCAGAGTCTGTTCCCCATACATCCATCCAAGCGTTAATCCCTTTTTCTGAAAGGACATTTCTTAATTCATAAAAGGACCAATCGACAAGATATTCATAATCGCCTTGCCCTACGCAAAAGATGATATCTCTTTGATTATATAAAGAAATATATGGATGATTCCAAGGCATATTTTTTAAAAAGCGAGTAGGTGAATTATTATAGACATCTAAGTTGCACCAAGAAGAAAAAAAGTAAGATACATCATAGATTCCAGAAAGAGCTAGTACGCCTTTAAATAAATCTGGTCTTCTAAAAAAGAAGATGGCAGCTTGAGTAGCCCCCATGCTACATCCGGAAACATAAGGTAAGCAAAATCCATGATTATCCGAATATATTAAAGGTAGTACTTCATTAATTACATAATGATAATATTGTTCTTGCATATATGCTCGATGTTCATAACTTGCATTTGAAGAAAATGATTCGTAGTCAATTCCATCGATGCAGACTATTTTAATTTTTCCTTGCTCAATAAAATCGGATAAAGAAGATATCACCCCAAAATTTTCATAGTCGTCTGATTGATGATCTTGACTAGGAAAAAATAAAAATGTATCGCCATAGTGACCATAGATTCTCACTTTCATATTTCTATTTAATGTATAACTATATTGATCAATTACTTCTCTTCTCATATGCTTCACCAATAAATAAATAATAAAGGTGAAAAATAAAAATATAAACAAAAAAAACTTGAAAATAAAAATTGAGCTCTAGAATAATCTAAAGCTCAACGATATCTATTTCTTTTTCCTTTTAAATAGCTTAATAATTAGCTTTGCAAGTTCCATAATTATAAATGGTGTAATGATTAGTCCTAAGCCAATTAAGTATAATTCCCAAGGAAGAATAACAAGTCCAAAAGGAATTCTAAGTGGGCTAAATAAAACTAATGCCATTAGTAAAATAGAAGCAAGAGAAGCTAAATTTAATTTTTTATTCTTAAAGAAGCCAATTTCAAATAATGATTTCTCCGAGCGCATGTTGTAAGAATGAACTACTTGAGAAAGAGCTAATACCATAAAGGCTAAAGTTTGACCTGCCATTAAACTTCCACCCATGATTTCTCCAATTTTAAATCCCACTAAAGTTAAAGAAGCAATCATAACACCTTGTAGAGCAATTCTAATTCCAAGTCCATTAGCGAAAATTCCTTCGTTTTTAGGGCGAGGTTTTTGATCCATGATATCTTTTTCAATAGGCTCCATACCTAAAGCGATAGCAGGTAAACTATCAGTAACTAGATTTACCCATAGTAATTGCATTGAAAGAAGTGGAGAAGTTTGCCAAATAATCATCGCTAAGAAGACAGTGATAACTTCGCCAATGTTCGTGCTTAATAAGAAGCCAATTACTTTCTTAATGTTAGAATAAATACCTCTTCCTTCTTTAACTGCGTCGACGATAGTTGAGAAATTATCATCAGTTAAAGTCATTGCTGAAGCTTTTTTAGCAACATCAGTTCCAGTAATTCCCATAGCGCATCCAATATCTGCCGCTTTTAATGCTGGAGCGTCATTTACTCCATCGCCAGTCATCGCTACAACTTGATTTTTTCTTTGCCATGCTTTAACTATTCTTATTTTATTTTCAGGAGAAACTCTCGCATATACTGAAATTTTAGTTAGTTCTTCATCTAACTCTGAGTCATTCATTTGATCTAGTTCTTTACCAGTAATGGCTTTATCTCCTTCATTAAAGATACCTAGTTCCATTGCAATAGCTCTTGCGGTAACGACGTGATCACCAGTAATCATGATAGGTTTAATACCAGCTTTTTTACATAATTTAACCGATTCTTTTACTTCTTCTCTTGGAGGGTCAATCATTCCTACTAATCCTAAGAAGATTAAATCTTTTTCAATTTCTTCTGGAATTAAAACGCTTGGAACATCATCAATTTCCTTATAGGAAAGCGCTAGTACTCTTAAAGCATTCTCGCTCATTTGATCATTGATCTTTTTCGCATATTCTAAATCGCCTTCAACGCATCTTGACATCATAATGTCAAAAGCCCCTTTAACAATTACGATATTTTTCCCATCTATTTTGTTGATTGAAGTCATTAGCTTACGATCGGAATCAAAAGGAATTTCTCCTTGACGAGAATATTTTTTATTTAAGTCTTCTTGCTTAAACCCATTTTTATAAGAGGCATAGATGATTGATGTTTCAGTTGGATCTCCAATAAAAGATACATCATCTTCATTTACAACGATTGATCCATCTGAACAAAGAGTTGCAAAATTTAACAATCTTCTTACTTCTTCACTATTATTTGAAGAAATATCTTCTAATTTATTACTACCATCTACATAAGCTTTAACTAAAGTCATTCTATTTTGAGTAAGTGTACCAGTTTTATCCGAACAGATAATTGAAGCGCTACCTAAGGTTTCCACCGCAGGAAGTTTTCTAATCAACGCATTCTTTTTTGCCATTCTTTGAACGCCAATTGATAACACGATAGTAACGATAACTGGTAAGCCTTCAGGAATTGCGCTGACGGCGAGAGAAACGGAAATCATAAAGATATCTAACGGATCAGTTCCACTTACTAAACCCACTACAAAGATAATTGCACAGCACACCAAAGCTAAAATACCTAAATATTTGCCGAGCTGGGCTAATTTTTTTTGAAGTGGAGTTTCATTAGAATTATCTTCATCTAATAAATTTGCGATTTTACCAATTTCCGTATTCATGCCAGTGGAAACGACAATCGCTTTACCACCTCCATAAGTAATGGAACATCCAGAGAACACTTTATTGGTTTGATCACCTAAAGCAGCATCATCTTTAACTTCTCTTTTTGCATCTTTTTCTGAAGGTAGCGACTCTCCAGTAAGCATTGATTCATCACTTTTTAAACTTGCGCTTTCAATAAGTAAACCATCTGCAGGGATAAAATCACCCGCTTCAAATTTAATGATATCTCCTGGAACTAATTCTTCAGATTTAATAATTTTCTCTACTCCATCTCTAATCACTCTAGCGTGAGGAGAAGATAAACTCTTTAAAGCATCAAGAGCTCTTTCTGCTTTAGCTTCTTGAAATACGCCCATCAAGGCATTCATTATTACGATTATTAAAATTAAGATAGGTTCAAAGAAATCACTTGGCTCTTTATTGATGATAGCGATGACAAATGACACTATCGCGGCCGCAATTAATATCAATATCATCACATCTTTAAATTGCTCTAGAAACTTAATAAACCAACTTTTCTTTTTCTTCTCTTTAAGTTTGTTTGGGCCATAAATCTTTCTTAATTCATCAACTTGACTTTCACTTAAACCTTTTTCAACATCAACTTGATATTTACTAATTATTTCTTCTTTTTTCATAAAAATTATCCTTTCTTCAAATGATTGTAAAAAAAGACCTATACAATCAAATGCATAAGTCTTGTCATTTAAAGTTAAACCAGATTGATATCGGTTGTTGATTTAACTACGAGTATATCGTCGACTACTCCCTTAGTGAAATTATATTAACATTATTCAAAAAAGGTGTCAAATAATTTCAATTTTTTCATCGCTAAACAATAGTTAACTCCCTTAGGAGCAAATATTTGATTATCAGGATTAACACTATTATATTTATAGAAATAGAGATCGCTCATTTGTTTATAATCTAAATGTTTACAAACTATAAAGCCATTTTCTAATAAGATATTTTCAATTTCTCCATATGAATATTTAGCTTTCATCTTTTCATTTGCTCCTTTAGCTAATTTAGAAGTTATACTAGTTTCTTTACTTTCTTCATAAGTAGGATAATCAAACAAAATATAACTATCTTTAGAAACAATATTAGATATATTATGAATCATCTTCTTAAATTCCGCCTTTGGTAAGTAATATATAATACCCAGTAAACTACTAAATGAAAGTTTATTAGTTAGGTAATCACTTAATAATATGTTATTAATCCAATTATCTTTTGTAAAATCACAATTGATAAAAGAAACATGAGAATGTTCAATATTATTTTTTTCCAATCGTTTTATTTTATCATTAATCATCTCTTTCTTATCAATTTCAAATAATTTAATATCATTATTTTTTCTATAAGCATAAGTATCGTATCCAGAAGCAAAGATTAGATATTGTTTACAGCCATTATTTATAGCAGAATCTAACATATCTTCGCAAAAAATGGATCTAGCTAGTATTGATGGAGATAGATAGTTATCCACTATCATTTTTAGAGCCATCTCATCAGTTCCTTTAAAACCTGGATAAAAGAAATTAATTCCTCTTATCATATTTTCTGAAATAGATTTATATTCTTCTTCACTTAGAATCTTTTTTGCAAAAGTATCGCTAAATATTCTAATTTTATTATTCTCATAATGATAACTTCTTGCAAAAAGAGCCACTAAAGCGGTTAAATTTTTCTCACTCATAAAATCACCTCTAGTATTTAATACACTAGTTTAATGAAAATTACTAGTCTTGAAAAAGTGACATTTTTATGGTAATTTAGAATCAATAAATAAGATTCTTTAGTTTATCAAACTATTTTTATATTATTGGAATATATATCATCCCATTAACACATATTCTTCTTTTTCATATACTATTTTGAAAGAAAAGGATACGATTATGAAAAAATACTTTTTAAAAATATTTTTAATGATTACTTTATTATTTAGTTTATCGCCTTTATTTAGTTGTACAAAAAAAGATGATAACAAAATTACCATTGCTGAAGTTACTCACTCATTATTCTACGCACCAATGTATTTAGCTAAAGAAAAAGGGTTCTTTGATGATGAAGGCTTAAATGTAGAGATAATTACTACACCAGGAGCAGATAAAGTTATGGCGGCATTAATATCTAAAGAAGCAGATATTGGTCTTATGGGACCAGAAGCAAGCGTTTATAACTATGTCAATGGAAATAAAGACTACGCGATTAATTTTGCTCAATTAACTCAAAAAGATGGTTCATTTTTACTAGGAAGAGAAAAAATAGAAAAATTCTCTTACGACTTACTTAAAGGATCCACAATAATTGGAGGAAGAAAAGGTGGAATGCCAGAGATGACTTTAGAATACGTATTAAAAAAAGCTAGATTAACTATTTCTCAAGATGTATCTAATAAAGAGGTTGATGTAAGAATTAGAACCGATGTAAGTTTTGATGCGGTGACTGGGGTTTTTATTGCCGGAGAAAGTGATTATGCAACTGCTTTTGAACCAGTAGGAACACAAATTGAAAAAGCAAAGAAAGGATATATCATTACCTCTGTAGGTGAATTGTTAAATGAAAACGTCCCTTATACTTGTTTCTCTTCTTTAAAATCCTATATGAATAATAACGAAGATAAACTCATTAAATTTACTAGAGCAATCAAAAAAGGACTTTCTTACATAAATGAAAATAAAATTGAAGATATCATCCCTTATTTAAAACAAGATTTTTCTTCTTCTGATGATGAAGAATTAACTAAAGTTATCACTAACTATCTTCAAATAAAAGCATGGCCTAGCACTATGGAGTTTACTAAATCAAGCTTTGATAAACTAATAGACATAGTTGTTCTTGCAGGTGAACTAAATGAATCTATCAAAGTTCCTTACGAAAAATTAGTAACCAGTAAATATATAGAATTATCTATATAAATAATTAGTTATTATTTAGTCGTTTATAAAAAGAGGTGATTTCATACTAAAAATCAACTCTTTTAATGTTATTTAAATTATATAAATCTACTAATCTACTTTGATTAGTTCGTATTCTCTACTACCAAAACCAAGTTCCGCGCTGGCTTTTATAGTTAGTATACCATTTCTTGATTCTATCCGTTGGATAAGGTGATCTTTTTTTTCATCGTCGCAAGAATAGACTAAATCGATACAAGCTTGGTCAATAGCAACTGGATCGGTTGAAATTAATATTCCAATATCCTTGATACATGGGTCTTCCGCTACAGCGCAACAATCACAATCTACCGACATATTTTTCATTACGTTGATATAAACGATATTCCCTTTAAAGTATTCCACTATCGAACTAGCGGCATCCGCCATAGATTTAAGAAAGAGGTCGTGATCACTAGTCCAGATTTTTTCTACTTCGCCAGCCCCATGAATATAAGCCTTTCCATAAGAAGAAGCTAATCCGATTGAAAGTTGCTTAATCGCACCTCCATATCCACCCATCGGATGGCCTTTAAAATGAGATAAAACTAGCATCGAATCATATTTTGTTATGTCTTTACCAACATAATTCTTTTTTATTACTTTTCCATTTGGAATATCTAACACTAAATCTGGTCCTTCAGCATCTAATAAGTCGATAGGAAAAGCATTCCATCCATGCTCTTTAAAAGTTTCTAAATGCTTTTTCGTAGTGTTTCTTCTTCCTTCATACGCAGTATTACACTCGACGACTGTACCATTCACTTCCTTGATGATATCTTTCCAAAAATCAGGTCTTAAGAAATTTTGATTACCTGGTTCACCAGAGTGAACTTTAATTGCGACATTACCTTCTAATTTTACCCCTAAAATCTTATATAAATTCAGCACTGATTCTTTAGTTATTTTCGAACTAAAATATACCTTACTTTTCATCTTCATTACCTCATTTTTATACTTTCTTTTTATTACTAGATAGTGTGGAAAATAATTCTCTCTATATCTTGACGAATGTGATATAAGTACGCTTGAACTATTTAAATATTCATTGATAAATTCTTTATTATCTTCATTAATTAACTTTCTTATTTCTTTTTTATAATTATCGAAATTTAAGTTTGTTTCAATAGATTTTTCAAAGGCTTCAATCAACTTATCAAATGATTTCATTTTCTCAAAATATGGCTTTATATATACTCTAGTATAAATATCTCCTATATCTTCAAATAAATCATATTGATAATTTAAATTCTTACACTCCTCATATTCTATAAGTAAATTTTGTTTCAATCGATCTTTATTAGGCATTAAGTGAGCAGGGCCTAAATAAGCTTGTAAATAAAGCTTGATAATATCTTGGATTTCCATCAATGGATACTTATTTTTAAAATGTTTTAAGTCAATCATGCCTAAATTCTATCATACATTTACCTAATAATTAATAATTATTTCCAAAATAAAACCCTAATAGATAATCCTACTAGGGTAATAAATATAATTACTATTTATCTAAAAATTCTTCATTGTCGTAACTATCGATCATGATTTTCTTCATATCTTCGACAAGAGGAACTCTTGGATTAGCTGGAGAGCATTGATCTTCGTAAGCCAAATAGCTAAGTTTATCCATTTGACTCATCCATTCTTCTCTATCGATTCCTTGAGATTTAAAGTTCATTGCAATGCCAACTCTTCTTCCTAAATCACCACATGCTTTTGCAAAAGCTTCTACTCCTTCTTCGGTAGTATCAAATTTTAAACCGATTGCTCTAGCAAGTTCAGCATATCTTTCATCAGCGCAATAGTAGTTGTACTTTGGCCAAGTAGATAATTTTTGAGGTTTTGTTCCATTATATCTAATTGTATATGGAAGTAAAATGGCATTAGCTCTTCCATGAGGTACATGGAAGACACCACCAATCTTGTGAGCCATCGAGTGATTCATACCTAAGAAAGCATTAGCGAAAGCCATACCCGCTAAAGCGGAAGCATTATGCATCTTCTCTCTTGCTTCTGGATCATTTCTCCCATTCTTATATGATCTTTCAAGATATTTAAAGACCATTTTTACTGCTTGAAGAGCAAGTCCATCAGTAAAGTCACTAGCTAGTACAGAAACGTAAGCTTCAATCGCGTGAGTTAAGACGTCCATTCCAGTATCTGCGGTAATTTTTGGAGGTAGAGATAAAGTTAAAGATGGATCAATAATCGCCACATTAGGAGTTAATGAATAATCAGTTAATGGGTATTTCTTATTCTCTTCTTTATCGGTGATGACCGCAAAAGGAGTAACTTCTGATCCAGTACCAGAGGTAGTTGGAATACAAACTAATTGCGCTTTCTTTCCAAGCTCAGGATAACGGAAAGCTCGTTTTCTAATATCCATAAACTTTTGTTTTAAATCGTTAAAGTTAACTTCAGGATGCTCATAATATAACCACATCCCTTTCGCGGCATCAATTGGTGATCCTCCACCTAATGCGATAATTGTATCAGGCTCAAATGATCTCATTAATTGAACTCCTTTTAAGACTGTTTGAATCGAAGGATCTGGTTCAACGTCGCAGAATAATTGATATTGAACTGGGTCTCTTCTAAGTTTCAATTGATTAGTAACACGATCAACATAACCAAGATCAACCATTGAACGATCGGTGACGATCATTACCTTCTTCATCTCTTTCATTTGATGTAAATATTCTATTGAATCTCTTTCAAAATAGATCTTACTTGGAATCTTAAACCATTGCATATTGTTTCTTCTTCTTCCTACCTTTTTAATATTTAATAGATTAATTGCGGATACGTTGTCACCTACTGAATTGTGTCCATAACTACCACATCCAAGAGTTAAAGAAGGTGTAAATGAGTTATAAACATTACCAATTCCACCAAAAGTAGAAGGAGAATTCCAAATCACTCTAATCGCTGGTATGACATCACCAAAGTGAGTAGCTAATTTTTTATCTTGAGTATGAATTGAAGCTGAGTGACCTAGTCCATTAAATTCAACCATCTTTCTAGATAGTTGGATTCCTTCTTCTTGAGAAGAAGATTTTAATACAGCAAGAACTGGAGATAACTTTTCTCTAGTTAAAGGTTCATTTACTCCAACAGTAGAACATTTAGCTAGTAAAATAACAGTTTTCTCTGGTACTTCAAAGCCTGCTTGACTTGCAATCCATCTAGCGGATTTACCAACTACTACTGGATTAAGCTTAGCATTAGGATAATCTTCTTTAGAAGAGACGCCAAACATGTATTTTTCTAGCATTTTCTTTTCTTCTTTATTAACTAGATAACAGCCAAAAGATTTAAATTCTTCTAAAGCTTCATCGTAAATTTCTTGATCGATGATGACTGCTTGTTCAGAAGCGCAAACCATACCATTATCAAAAGATTTAGACATGACGATATCATTTACCGCTTGTTTTACTTTACATGATTTTTCCATATATGCTGGAACGTTTCCTGCGCCAACACCTAAAGCAGGTTTACCACAAGAATAAGCCGCTTTAACCATCGCATTACCACCAGTTGCAAGAATTGTGGAAACTCCTGGATGATTCATAAGGGCGCTAGTAGCGTCCATTGATGGATTCTCAATCCATTGAATGCAATCTTTAGGCGCTCCTGCTTCTACAGCTGCCTCATAAACCACTTTAGCCGCTGCAACAGAACATTTTTGTGCGTTTGGGTGGAAAGCAAAAATGATTGGGTTTCTTGTCTTTAAACAAATTAATGATTTAAAAATTGCCGTTGAAGTAGGGTTAGTAACTGGTGTGATACCTGCAACTACACCAACTGGTTCAGCAAGTTCAGTAATACCAGTGACTTCATCTTCAGAAATAACTCCTACTGTTTTTAAGTGACGCATGTGATTAACTACATATTCACAAGCAAATAAATTTTTCGTCGCTTTATCTTCAAATACTCCTCTTTTAGTTTCTTCGATAGCAAGTTTTGCTAAATTACCATGTTGATCTAAAGCCGCAACTGAAGCTTTAGCGACGATATAATCGATTTTTTCTTGCGTAAAAGAAGCATATTCATCTAAACATTTCAATGCTTTTTCCACTAATGAGTTGACCTCTTCTTGGGGGGTAATAATTTTTTCTTCCATAAATAATCCTTTCTTGATAGAAATATCCATCAACCGATAAAATTATATCGATATTTTTTTATCAATAAAATACTTTTTTATTAATAAATATATGAAAACGCTTTATTAGATAATCATCAAATATCATATTTGATCGTTAAAAGGATTTTACTTACATTTAGTCTCTTTATTAGAATTGATTCATCTTTGTTACCTAACTTTTTAACTTCAATTCCAACATATTCACTAAGCATCATGGCCAATATAAAAAAACCTAATGAGGAAGATATTCATTAGGCTAGATTCTTATTTGTATGAGTCGAGAACTTGTCTAAGTAGCACTGGATTATCTGTCATGATTGCATCACAACCAAGATCAATCAATTCTCTCATGGTTTTTTCATCATTGATAGTCCAATACTGCACGGCGATATTTCTTTTATGAGCTCTTTTAATATATTGTTTCTTATCTAGATGGAAAGTAATTCCAAGATTGTAACTAGTAGGAATTTGTAAACAAGCAAAACTACCATCATCAAATATATTGACTTTTAATAATTCGGTAATAACAAATTTAGCCGCGGCTCCAGTTGAAGCTCCTCTAAGTAAAGAAGGATGATTAAACTTTAAATCATTTTCAATCTCATCATGGAAAGTACCGATTACTACATGATTCTTATATTTAGGATAAAGATTAGTTAAAGAAAAATCTAATTGATTTGCACTTTCGAATCCTCTTTCTCCTGGGTCTTTGATTTCAACGATAAATAGTAGCTCTGGATTAGTTTCATAGAAAGCTTCAAATAAATCATTTAATGCAAGTATTTGTAAGTTTTCTTCGACAACTTGCTCTTTAGTTAAATCTTTATAAGGACGATTATTATTTTCATCCGTGAAGTAATAGCCAAAATTAAACTGTTTTAATTCCTCTAAAGTGTAATCAGAAATATAGTGGCGATTTTCTTTTTTTTCGCATAACGTCATCACTTCTTCAAGAGGTAGATTGCCATTTACGTTGCTAGTTCTATCAATGTATCCATCGTGATTATAAACTAAATGATTATCCTTAGTTAACCATAAATCACTTTCGACAATATCGATTTTATACTCATTTACTGCCGTTTTATATGCTTTTAAAGTATTCTCTGGATTTGTGATTGATCCTCCTCTATGCGCGGCGATCATTGGAAGTTTTTCTTTACTAATAAACGGATTATCTTCCAGAACCTTTTTAGGTGGAATTATATTAATTGTCACCATAAAAATAGCGATAACTCCTAATATTATTCCAAATATTTTTAATCCATTATGTTTTTTCATAATGTGTTTCTCCAAACGTTTCAATTAATAAAATTATAGAAATATTTTTACTAAAAATCAATTTATACTGCCACTTCTTTTGACGTGCTTGAAACGATAGAATATAAGTAAGTATAGATTGGTAAGTCGTATTTTTGCTTTACAAAATCTTTATATACTTCTAATTGCTTATTATATTTCTCATCATCGATATTTTTAGTTTTATAATCGATGATTACCACTTTGTCTTGGTAAACAAGTAGTAAGTCGATTATGCCATTTGTATTATTTTTACTATCGATAAACTCATATTCTTTATAGATTTTTGCATTGTTGATGTCTTCCATTAAAGGACTTGATAAAAAGCTTTTTACTTTTTCTCTTACGTAACCATTTGAAATAAGAGAATAATCTGGATTTTTAAAATCGGTAATCTCTAAAGCGAAGTGAAGTGCATTACCAAATCTTAAAGCTTCTTTATTGATTTCTAATGATATTTCTTTACTTGCTCTTTTTACTTGCTCTTTTAGCGTCTTATCAAAGATAATCTTTTTTATGGAAAATTTTTCTTTTTCAACTGGTTTTAAATTCTTAACTAAATATTGATCGCTAATATTATTGCAATTTACATTTTTAAAGAAGTGCTTTAATGGGTAGATTAGATCATAGAACGACTTAGAATCGATTACCTTTAATTCTTTATAATCTGGAATCTTTGGCATAATGAGAATCATCTTTTCTCTTGCTCTAGTTAATGCTACATATAATAATCTAATTTTTTCTGAAAGAGTTTCAATTCTATTCTTATATAGATAACTAGTTTTAATTAACATTCCTTCTTCTTTAAGGAAGATTCCAAAGTCTTTTGAATATCCTAAGGAGATTTTTTCTTCTTTAGAAGGGAAATTCTTATAAAGGTAAGGGAAATATACAATGTTAAATTCCAACCCTTTAGATTTATGAATATTAATTAATCTAACCGAATTAATAGAAGTTCCTTTACTAGATAAATTAAGTTTTAATCCTTCATATTCATTGATATTATCTAGATAGGTAATAAAATCATCAAGAGAGAAATCTAGCTCATTCATCTGTTTAAAAGTAGAAATAAATGAATCGAGATAACTTTGATTAATCTCGATATTTCCAATTCTAGAAACTTTTTGATAGATTAAAATATCATTAATTATCCGATTTACTAACACATAATCAGAAGAGTCGTAATTATCATTAATAACTTCTTTTATTTGTAGATAAACTTTGTCATTAATAAAGTCGTTATTTTGGCATAAAGAATAAATATCTTGGTCAGTATAATTAAATACAAAAGAGCGAATAACGCTGACGTAAGCATGTTTAAATACGCCATCGATTTCTAAGTTGTTCCTTAAGTATTTAATAATTATAAATAAATTTTTCAATATATTTACTAGGTCATTATCTTTAATATCTTCATCTCTTTCAACATAAAGAGGGATTTGGTATTCATTAAATATTTTAATGAAATTATCAAAAGAATTACCCCGGTCGATAATAATGGCAAAATCTTTAAACTCGCATGGCCTTAAAAAGCCATGATCATTTTTCATTTCACACACTTGATATTTAGAATTAATTTTAGAAATGATATCTAAAGCGATAATTCTAATCTCCTTTTCTTCATCGTTTTTATCATTATAACTATATATTTCTAAATTATTATCTTGTAAAGGATTAACTTCTTCTAAATATAATTTATTTCCATATTCGATAATGTGATCTTTTAAATAATTTGCCCCGCCTAAAGAATCGCTCATAATATTTTTAAAAATTAAATTAATATTATCTAGGACTTCTCTTCTTGATCTAAAGTTATGTTTTAAGTCGATGGCTTTTCCACATGTATTATTTTGATATAGATCATACTTATTTTTAAAGATGTCGCATCTAGCATTTCTAAAACCATAGATTGATTGTTTGATGTCACCAACGCAATAGACATTATTATTTTGGATATAAGAGATAAAGATTTCTTGAAGTTCGCTAGTATCTTGGTATTCATCGATCATGATCATTTTATATTTACTTTTTAATTCTTCTTGAATATTTTTATTTTCTCTTACTAATTTTAAAGCGAAGTTACCAATATCAGAGAACTCAAAAGATTGATGAGAAAACTTGTATTCTCTTATCCTTTCATCGATTTTTTTAACGATACTTAAAATTAACTTTATATATTTTTCACTTTGTAAAATGATCTTTTTACCTTCTTCTTTTGAAGGAAAAGAGGAAAAATAAGATTTTAAACTAGTTCTTTTTTTCTTAAATCTATCAAAAGCTTTATTTTCTTCTTCACTAATCAAATCTTTATACTTGTTTTGACTTCTAATAGTTTCAAGGTTAATGAAGGAAGAAAGTACTTCTTCATATGTATCAAATTGACTAATATAATCAATTTGCTTTTGATATTCTTCAATCAAGCTATTGCCTTTATTGTCTAGAATATCAGGTACATCTGTAATAGATTCACACCATTTATCTCTTTCATAGATTAATTTTTTTGTAACGTAAGAAAAGATATCTTCAATGTTTTTATCTGAAAAATATTTAGTTAAAAAATTAGAAAGAAATTCTTCTTTATTTAAAGATAAGTCTAACTGATTTAATACTTGAAGAATTAACGCTCTAACAGCATTATCATCTTTATAACAATATTTATCGATAAATTCTAAGAATAAAGGATCTTCTTGCTGGTATAATATTTCTAGCTCTTCATCGATATATTTCTGCTTAAGTACTAGAATTATATTAGAATCAATAAGCGTAAAATTACTATCAACCCCTAGTAAATTGTGATATTGTTTTACCAATTTATTACTAAAAGCATCAAAGGTAGTGATATCGCTGACATCGACAAAGTCTTTATCCTTTAGATTGTTATCTATTAACTTTTGTCTAATTCTACTCTTCATTTCCCCAGCAGCAAGATTTGTAAAAGTAAGAATTAAGAATTCACTAATTGAATAATTCTTTTCTTTAATAAAATATAATACTCTTTCACTTAAGACTGCAGTCTTACCACTTCCCGCGCCCGCGGAAACGATAATATTACCCTCTTCTTGAATGGCTCTTTGTTGATCTAATGTAAAATTAGGCACTTTCTTCACCCGATTTCTTTAAGTTAATTCTTCTTACATCTTTGTAAGTTTTAAAACATATATCTTTATGTTTACAATATGAGCAGCATGATGTTTGCTCATCAATAAAGTCAAGAGGAGAAATACTAAACTCTCCTTTTTTAATATTTGATACAGATTCGTTAAATCTATCTAAACTTTTATTAACAACCTCATTCCATCTTTCTTCAGAAAGAATATTCTTTTTTTGTTCGATCTTATGATTTTTATCTAAAGATAATCCATAAATATATGTACTTTTCATCACGTAATTTAACGAAGAATCGATAGAACTAACTCCTTCAAGATCATTTTTAGTAATGCCATTTAATCTAAGATCACTACTACTTTCAGAGGTGTCTTTTAGAACATTTTGAATATAGATTCCCACAACTTGATAATCCTTAAAATTCTTATTAGCTAAATAAGAATATATTGGAAGTTGAAGTGAAAGTCCATATTCAATCTTCTCTTCTTCAAAACTAGTATTACCCGTTTTATAATCGATGATGATTAAGGCTTTACTAATATCAGAATAGATTATCTTATCGACGATTCCAAATAATTTATCTTGGTCGTTTAGATATGAATTCAATCTAGTTTCACACATTACTTTTAAGTTTGGATTTGCTTTTAGAAAATCATTATTAAAATTAATAACGTCCTTAAGTTGAGGTAATAATTTCTTAGCGAAATGCTTTCGACTAAAGTTATCAAATAAGGAATCAATTTCCAAATAGTAATCTTGTAAGTTTACTTCCTCTTTAGCGCTTTTTTCTAAAATAGCGTGATAAAAAGTGCCTAGAGTCGCATTAAAAGAGGAGGTAAAAGAAGAGAGATTTAAAATATTATCCACGTAATAAGAAAAAGGACATTTATTGTATAATTCAATTTTTGAAACGGAAAACGTATTATGCTTTACCCCTAAATAAGAAGTTAATCCTTTAAAACTAT
Organism: uncultured Caryophanales bacterium; assembly: GCA_945929875.1. GTDB lineage: Bacteria > Bacillota_I > Bacilli_A > RFN20 > CAG-449 > UBA3210. Next base: position 82,976 of record CAMEOO010000002.1, on the reverse strand, counting down.
GATCGTAAGTCTTATAGTCAAGAATATCTAAGGGAATATCATATTTTGATTCAATTCCATAATTTTCTTTTACATCTAACTCTTTGCATAGTTTCATCTTTAAAGAAACTTCGCTATATCTAGTTAAGGATATTTTATTTTTTACTTCCTCAAGATGTAATTCATCTATTAATAAAGAAGGATAGTAAACTACCTTACCAATTTTATCTTTATAAGATAAATGTAAATGAGAATGCGATTTAATAAAATTAACTAGTAAATCTTTTTCCATTAGATTTAACGATGTTGAGTCATTTATTCCTAATATATTTTTATCTTTATCACTTAAATATGATTTATCTTTATGAATGAAAGGAAAATTTAGTAAATCAAAACCTAAAATAAAAATATAATCATCATTAATATCATGATAATCTACTATATCGATACCATTTAAATACTTAGGGTTTATTAATTTGACATTTTTAGCGCTTTCTATTAGATATTTTCTTTCTTCTTGCTTATTATCAAATAAACCATTAACATCGATAATTACTTTTTTTAATTTATCGATAAAATGATAATTATCTACTTTAATCTTTTCACAAATGTCCTTAAAAGCGTCTAATAAATTACTTTGTTCATACAAAGAAAGAAATTCTTTAAAATATAAAGATGAAGATAAATTCATTTCACTTTCAAAATTAATTGGTAAATCATAATATTCTTTATATCTATTAATGACTAAATCATATTCTTCTGAATATGAATAAATTTTAATTTTATCTATATTGACTCCTGAAGTGACTAGTAGAGCAATATTATTAAATGCTTCATCAACTTCATCTTCAATGTCATCATATTTATAAACGATTTTTTCATATTCTTTTTCTTCATCGTAAACAAAAAGATAATTAGCGTTAACAAGCTCTAATAATTTAACTAATTCCTTATCAAATTTAGAATAACCATACACGATTACTTTTTTATTACTAAATAAATACTTGTAGTTTGGATAAAAAAATAACAGTTTATTTTCAATTAATTCATGATAAATATCTAATAAACTATCGATTTTTTCACTTATTCCTTTTTTAGTTTCATCTAAAAAATATAGATTTTCAATCATCTCTTTCGCATTGGAATAACTAAAGCCTTTCTTAATTAAATAAGCGATAGAGAAATCATCGTAATCAAATAAACTGTTTTTCTTAAGTTCTTCTTTAGAGATAAATTTAATATCGTAATCTAAAAGATTAGTATGAGGAAGAAGATCTTTCTTAATACTATTTGGAGTAACTATAATTACATCATTCTCGATTATTTTTAAATCAAACATCGACAATTCCTCAAAAAAAATTAAATGAGTGAAGAAACTAGTTGAAAGATAAAAATAATCAAACAAATTCCTCCACCGATAAAAAATCCATAGGCCATATGCCTCATAAAGGCTTGATCTTTTCTTGCAGTATATTTGCTATCGATATAGTCGCTTATTCCTTTACAGACAAAAAATATGGTTGCTAGTCCAATCGAAATTGTTAAATATAAAGGTTTTGAAGTAGCAAGGTTCATTATCACAAAGACAATTGCCGCAAGAGCAAAAAGAATTGAGAAGACAAGCCATACTATTTTTGCTTTAGATTTATATAACATAATTAATCCTTTGTAGATGCTCTAGAATTAAATCTAGCATTGAAAGCATAATTCTTTTCTTTGAGCTCATCTTTTAAAATCTTAGTAATCATTCTCATTGCAATTGATCCAACTTCATACATATCCAAATCACACGAAGAAATCGTAGGTCTTGAAACCACTGAATATTTCGTTCCAATCGCAGAGAGAACTTCAACATCCTCTGGAACTCTTAATCCCATATCTAAAGCGGCGTTACTAATTGCGCAGGCTAAAGAGTCTCTTGGACAAATATAATATCCCTTTTTCACTTTCTTGAAATGCTCAATAAATTGATAATATGTTTCATGATAAGAATCGGTAATTACCATCGTATCGAATTTATCTTGGCTAAGTCCGCTCATGATTTCATTTTCGATGATGGTAATCATCTTTCCTTCATTTGTCGAATGAATAAAGGTAACTTTTGTTTTATCTTCTTGAATGTGTTTGTAAATGACTTCTTTTAAGCATGAAGAATAGTTTAAGGAAATACAAGCCACTTTGTCACCAGAAACGTCGAATTTTCCTCCAATTAAAATTAAAGGAATCTTATATTTTATGATGTTATCGACATCGCTTTTTTCTAGTTCGTCATCAAAGACGATTGCTCCATCTACATGGGAAGTAATTAATTTTGCAATTACATCTTTAGTATCTTGAACAGAGTGTTTAGTAACGAACAAAGTAGTTTGATATCCATAAATCTTACCAATATCAATTAATCCAGAAAGCAAATTGGAAATGTGAACATAGTTGACATCAGGAATAACAATACCGATATTCGTGGTTCTATTAGTCGCTAAGCCTTGGGCTAAAGCATTTGGTTTATAGCCTAGTCTAGCGATAGTATCTTCTACTTTTTTTCGAGTTTCTGGAGTAACATTTGATTGATTGTTAATAACTCTACTAACAGTAGCTAAACTAACTCCTGAAGCTTTTGCTACTTCATAAATTGTAACTCGATCCTTGTAAATTCCCATTTTACTTCCTCCTAAAACAAAAAGCGCCTAGTTCGCGCTTTTTACAAAAGTATGCTTTCTTCTTATAAATTACCTAGTGAAGATTTAACTTTACTGATAGTTCTTTTTACTTTTGGAGGTAACTCTTCTAAATCTATCGATTCTAAAGAATCTTTTACCTCATCGATTGTCTCTTTGATGTTACAAGAGATGTTTTCAATTGAAGATTGCATTTGATTTTTTAGCTTTTGACATTTAGTCTTAATTAGATCCATCATTTCATCTTGGCACGAATGGAGCCCCTTGCAGGTTGCCATCACTACCATACCCATTAGTGAACCTAACGAAAAGGATAAAATCATCTTTCGCATTCTCACCACTCCCTTTATGAAAATGGTTACAAGCGCAATTTCATTATAAATGAAAATATTTTCATTGTCAATTTTCATGCGCTTTCATTTTCAAATATCTAGAAGAAAGCCAGGCGATAAATTTTCTTTTTTAAACTAGTAACATAAATAAATGTTAGAAAGAATTATCACCTAATCAATATAATTTACAAAATTCTCTATTTTATTCAAAAAAAGAGCCCATTTTGATTAAAATGGATCTCTTATTTACATGTATTTATTTTAATTCTTCCATGATTTTGATTCCGCTGGAAGTACCAATTCTATTTGCTCCAGCTTTAATCATCTCTAAGAAAGATATAGAATCTCTTACTCCTCCGCTAGCTTTGACCCCCATCTTTTTTCCAACGGCTTTTCTCATAAGTTTGACATCGCTAGCAGTGGCTCCACCAGTAGAAAAACCAGTAGAAGTTTTAACAAAGTCAGCCTTTGCTTTTTTAGCGAGTTTACAAACTCTAACTTTTTCTTCATCAGTTAATAAGCAAGTCTCGATAATTACCTTTAAAACTAGCTTCTTGCATGCTCTTTTAATTTTTCTAATTTCGTTTAGTACATATTCATCATCATGTTCCTTTAGTCGAGAAACATTGATTACCATATCGATTTCACTTGCTCCATCTTTGATAGCTTGCTTAGTTTCAAATACTTTAGATTCAGTAGAAGTAGCTCCAAGAGGAAAGCCAACTACAGTACAGACTTTTACGTCAGATTCTTTTAATTTTTCATAGCATAATTTAACGTATCCTGGATTTACGCATACTGAAGCGAAATGATTTTCTAATGCTTCATCGCATAATTTTACTATCTGTTCGTCTCTTGCATCTGGTTTTAATAATGTGTGATCAATAAACTTGTTGTATTCCATATTTTTTATCTCCTTAATATCAATTATACAGCTTTTTTCTTTAATTTTCGATTATTTAGTAATTCTATTGGATCGATAGGTGGTTTAGATGATGGGAAATACTTAAGTTGATTGTGCACTACTTCTACATGTATTGGAAATAGAGGTAAGATTTCTCCATCTAAATTAGCTTCGATATTTTGTTCAACAGAGATGTCGATTGACTTACATCTAATTCTTTTTACATACTTTGTCGAAGCCAATTTTCCTTTTTGGAATTTTAATAATAATGGCAATAATTTTAATTTATTAAAAGTAGTAATGTAAACAAAATCGATATACCCATCATAAGTGGAAGCGTCTACGCAAAGAGGAAGCATTCCTCCTCCCCAAATGCCATTACAACAATCAAACATGAAGAAAGAAGTAGTAACCTTGTCTTGATCATCGGCTTTAAAAGTCATCTTGAAAAATTTAATTCTAAACAAAGTGATTAATAGAGCGATGTAATAACTCTTTCTAGAGTGAATCTTCTTTCTAATTCGATCTTCTCTTTTCAAAAGTTCAATATCAAATCCACTTCCTACTACATTAAAAGCTCTTCGAGAGTTTACTTGTAAATAATCAAGATATATAGGTTCATTATTTAGGATATTATCTAAGCATTCATCTATGTCCACGCCAATACCTAAACTACGAGCAAAATCATTTCCTGTTCCAGCAGGGATAAATCCGATAGGAATTGAGGTATCCATTCCGTTTAATACTTCATAAAAAGTTCCATCTCCTCCAACGGCAATGATCGCTTGGCAATCTTTTTCCTTGCAACAAGCTTTAGTTAATTCTTCAGCATGTCCTGGATAGAGGCTAACAAAAAGATGATAATCAACTTTTCTTTCTTTTAGTTTTGTCTCTAAATTATTTATGGTATCTTTTGATAATTTGGTATTTTTTTTACCAGAAGCTATTACGTAATACATATTAATGCCTATAAATTCTAGAAAAAAAGAATCTAGAATCCTTTCTAATAAGATATGTTTATTTTAAAATAATTTTTTTTATTATACAAGTTGTTATTTTTATGCACAAAAAAAGACTCGTTTTTGAGCCTATTTTCTTAGTTATTTACTTTTAACATCAACAACTTGTTTGCCATCATAATAACCACATTCTGGGCAAACGCGGTGTGAAACGATTGTTGCTCCACAATTGCTACATTTTGTTAATCCAGTAACAGATAACTTAAAATGTGTTCTACGCATTCTTTTTGTTGTTTTAGATGTTCTTCTAAATGGAACTGCCATTTTTACACACCTCCTAAGTCGTTTTCCAAATCGACACGTTGTTAATTTTATATTAATTAAACTAAAGTGTCAATAAAAATTCAAATTATTGTAAAATAATTGCATAGTAATAGATATAAATAATTTATATTATTTATTTCATCTTATGGTAAATCGCTTTAATAAGTTTCCCTTTAATATTTTCTTCGCTTTTAACGTAAACATCGAGGTAATTACTTGAATATCCATGATACATTTTTAATTTAGGGTCATAAGTTTCAATAATAACCTCTACTTCCTTCCCTTCAAATGTATCCTCGTATTTATCTTTTAAGTTCTTTCCTAATTCAATTAATCGAGTGACTCTTTCCTTTTTTATTGACTCTGGAATTTGATTTTCCATCTTACTAGCTAAAGTTCCAGGTCGAGGAGAATAAGGGAAAACGTGAAGATAATCAAAACCGCAATCGATGATAAAATTGTATGTTTCCATAAATTCTTCTTCAGTTTCCCCAGGGAAACCGACGATTACATCGCAAGCTAGAGCGATGTCGGGGATAACGTTTCTAATTTTTCTAATATCTTCTCTAAATTGTTCTTTAGTGTATTTACGGTTCATCCTTTTTAATACCCCTTCACTTCCAGATTGAAGAGGAATGTGAAGATGTCGAGCAATTTGAGGATATTTAATTAATAAAGAAATAAATTCATCCGTAATTTGGCTAGCTTCTAAAGAAGAAATTCTCAGTCTTTTTAAAGATGGATTTTTACTTAATATTTCATCGATCAAATCGTTTAAAGAAGTCGAATTATCAAAATCGACACCGTAACTAGCCATATCGATCCCAGTTAAAACAATTTCTTGATATGAGTTATCAACTAATCGTTTAACTTCGCAAATGATCTCTTCTTTTGGCCTACTTCTAATATTTCCTCGAGTATAAGGAATAACGCAATATGAACAAAAGTTATTGCATCCATCTTGAATTTTTAAAAACGCTCTAGTGTTTTCATTGTAAGAAGAAATGTTTAAACACTCATATTTTTGGTTGCGGTTTTCCTTATCTACTTCAACAATTTTTTCTTTATCGTTAAAATATTGATTAATTAGTTTAACAATTTCATTCCTTTTACTCGTACCTATTACGATGTCAACCCCTTGTATTTTTTCTACTTGCTCAGGGTGAAGTTGACTATAGCAACCCATGACAAACATCACTGCATTTGGGTAAAGCTTTTTTAAAGATCTAATTTTTTGACGAGATTTAGATTCGCTTGTTAACGTCACTGCACAAGTGTTGACAATTATTAAATCGCAACGATCGTCTTTGGATTCTTGATATCCTTCTTTTTCTAAAAGAGTGCAAACTGCTTGCGTCTCATAAGTATTTACTTTGCATCCAAGAGTATATGTTTTATAATACTTCATCGCTGTTTTTTCCTTTTCTAAAAATTTTTTCTTTCCATAAGAAATTTAAAGAAATTTTATATCTGATCTTATTATATGTTTTTCTAGAAATAAAACGATTTACATATAAGGACCTAACAAATTCAAAGTAGTCATTAGAATAAAACTTCTCAACCACATCTTCAATTTTATTAATGATTTTATGTTGGTCAGGATTTTTAATATATTTGTCGTATAAAGGAATTTCTAAGTCTAATCTTCCTTGATCATTAATGATATATAGAGTTTCAAAATCGTGATGATAGAAAGCGGATGAAGTTTTATCTTTTCTAATCAAAATCAAAGAAGTAAATGGTGAATTATATAGATCAATTCCATAGGTGTCAAACAAGTCGACACAAGAAGTTTGAGGCTTTTCCATCAAATTATTGTATGGATACTCTAATAATTTCGAGCATTCTTCATTGTAAATTAGATTCAATGAACGTGAAAAAATCGGAACGTAGATTCTCGACTTATCTTGAGGAAAATAAGGAGCGCTATTATCGTCTAATAATTTCCATACCTTATTTTTTATATATTCGTCTTGTTTGATTTGTGTGTTTTGCGTAGATTCTAAAGAAAAACTTTCAAGTTTAGATTCGATTAACTCTTTATTCATCATCGCTTTAATAATGATGTTTGCTTGAATGATTCTAAAAGGCTGGTTTTCACTTAAGCCAAAGTGGTAAAAAGCCAATATTTGCGCATAAATAGGCGCATTTTTAGCGTAAAATTTATAATCGTCAGTTTGATGAATATTTACTTTTCTTTTTCTTTTTTGTAATAAAGTATATATCATATCTATCTCTCCAAATAAAAGCCAATTGCACTCAATGCATAGAAAACTGCAGTTTCACTTCTTAATATTCTTTTTCCTAATGATATAGAATGATAATTATTTTCTTTAGCAAAGTCAACTTCTTTTAATGAAAAGCCTCCTTCACTACCAATTAAAATACCAATAGATTCACCTGGATTTACCTTAGTTAGTTCACTATAAAAACTATCTTCCTTCTCATTTTCATAAGCGATGAATTGATGATCAAAGGAATACTTAGAGATGTCTTTAAAAGAAATAATCTTATTGACAAGAGGAACCACACTTCTTTTAGATTGCTCGCTCGCCTCTAATACTATTTTATTAAATCTTTCGAGTTTTCTTTCTTCATCTTCTTTTTTAATTTTAGCGACGCATCTTTCTGACTGAACCAAAACGATTTCATAAACTCCAAGTTCAGTAGCTTTTTGAAGCACTAAATCTAATTTATCTCCTTTAGGTAAACAATATAATAAAGTTACTTTATTCTTTAGTTCATTATCTTCTTCTAATTGATTAGTTACTTCTACTTCTAAAGGATTAGTAGAAGTAATTTTACACAAAAAGACTCTACCTTCATTTACGCAAGTGATCTCTTCATTTTCTTTCATTCTCATCACTTTTAAAATGTGGTGTTCTTGCTCTTTATTTAGAATCACTCTATCATTATTAATTTGATTGACAAAATATCTTTGCATACTAATCTTCTTTCATTTCTTTTAAAAGCTCTATTTCTTCTTTATAGCCATCTAATTCATTTGGAGTTTCTAAAATAAATGGCAAATCTTTTAATTTTGGATGATTGATTATCTTTCTAAATGTTTCTCTTCCTAAATAACCTTCACCTATTTTTTCGTGGCGATCCTTTCTTGCTCCCATAATATTTTTACTATCATTTAAATGGATCGCTTTTAAATGATCAAGTCCAATAACTTGGTCAAAGTGATTTAGAACTCCATCTAAATCATTGACGATATCATATCCTCCATCAGAAACGTGGCAGGTATCTAAGCATACTCCCACTTTATCTTTAAAGGTAACTCCATCCATAATTTTTCTAATTTGCTCAAAAGTATAGCCGATTTCACTACCTTTTCCCGCCATAGTTTCAAGGAGGATCATCGTAGGTTGATCTTCTTCAATAACGTTATTTAAAGCATCGATTATTAAGGATATTCCTTCTTCTTCCCCTTGGCCAACATGACTTCCTGGATGGAAGTTGTAATATACTTTAGGAAGTAAATTTAAAACTTTTAAATCTTCTTTAAATACTTTGATTGCAAATTCTCTTATGTGAGGGTCTTTAGATGCACAGTTTAAAGTGTATGGAGCATGAGCGAGTAAATAAGCAAAATTATCCTTTTGACTAAGTTCGATGAATTTATTTAAATCATCAATATCCACTTCTTTTACGCTTCCTCCACGAGGATTCCTAGTGAAAAACTGAAAAGTGTTTCCTCCAACGTAAATAGTATCTTTATACATATTTACATATCCTTTTCCACTAGAAACATGACAACCAATATTAAGCATATAAACACCTCTAAAGTTAATGATAACATAAAGTAGAGATTATTTTTACATAAATAATTATGTAAAGAAAAAAGAGTAACATACTTTTACGTTACTCTAATAATAATTTACTGTTTTTCAAAGACGAAATGATCATTTGAATAAGTGACATTCACGTGGCACTTTGAAGAAATTCTTCCAGCGATAATATCGCGCGCCAAAGGAGTTTCTATCTCCTTTTGAATGTATCGTTTTAATGGTCTTGCCCCATAAATTTTATCAAATCCTTGCTCGATAATTACATTCATCGCTTCATCAGAAAGAGAAATAGTAATCTCATTCTTTTGTAAACGAACTTCTAACTCTTTAATAAACTTCTTGACAATCTTACTAGCTACTGAATTATCAAGAGAATTAAAGTAGACGATATCATCGATACGATTTAAGAATTCTGGTTTAAAGTGATTCTTTAATTCGTTTTCTACTTTCTTTCTAGATGCTTCACTATTTCCTTCAAGAAGGTAGTCACTACCAATATTACTAGTCATAATGATGATGGTGTTTTTAAAGTCAACCACTCTACCTTGAGAGTCGGTTAATCTTCCATCGTCAAGGACTTGAAGTAAGATATTAAACACATCTGGATGAGCTTTTTCAATTTCATCTAGTAGTACGATACAGTAAGGTTTTCTTCTCACCGCTTCAGTAAGTTGTCCACCTTCTTCGTAACCTACATATCCTGGTGGGGCACCAACAAGACGCGACACAGAGAATTTCTCCATATATTCAGACATATCGATTCTTACCATTTGAGTTTCTGAATCAAATAGATTTGACGCAAGAGATTTAGCTACTTCAGTTTTACCAACACCAGTAGGCCCTAAGAAGAGGAAACTACCTATTGGTCGATTTTCATCATTAATTCCGGCTCGAGAACGAATAATTGCATCGCAAACTTTCTCTAGAGCTTCATCTTGCCCAATTACTCTTTGACTTAGATTATCTTTTAAAGACAATAGTTTACTTGATTCGCTTTGTTTTAATTTACTAAGAGGAATGCCCGTCCATTTACTAATTACATTTGCAATGTCATCTTCTTTAACTACTTCATCGAGCATCTTATCTTCGTCTTTATTATTCTTACTATTTTCAATAGTTTTTTCTAAATCTGGAATCACTGAAAATTTAAGTCTACTAGCTTCTTGATAATCCGCATTATTCATCGCTTTTTCAAGATCTAGTTTAGCTTTTTCTAGTTCCTCTTTCGCACTTTTTGCTTTTAAAAGTTCTTTCTTTTCATTTTGCCATTTTGCAGTAAACTTATTTTGTTCTTCTTTTAAAGAAGCCATTTCTTTATCTAGCTGCTCTAGTCTTTTTTTACTAACTTCAGAATCCTCTTTACTTAAAGAGATCCTTTCAATTTCAAGTTGAGCAATCTTGTGATTAATTTCATCTAGTTCAACTGGTAAAGAGTCAATTTGCATTCTCACCGCTGCACAAGCTTCATCGACTAAGTCGATTGCTTTATCTGGTAAATATCGATCAGAAATATATCTATTTGACAAAACCGCTGCAGAAACTAAGGCAGAATCCATGATTTGAACACCATGATGGTTTTCATATCTTTCCTTTAATCCTCTTAAAATCGAAATAGTATCTTTCACAGTAGGCTCACTGACGATAACCTTTTGCATTCTTCTTTCAAAAGCAGGATCTTTTTCAATGTATTTTCGATACTCATCAAGAGTAGTCGCGCCAATACAGTGTAAATCACCTCGGGCTAGCATTGGTTTTAGCAAGTTAGCCGCATCCATTGCTCCATCAGTCTTTCCCGCACCGATTAAGGTATGAATTTCATCGATGAAAAGAATAATTTTTCCTTCTGATTTTGTAATCTCATTTAGGACTGCTTTAAGTCTTTCTTCAAATTCACCACGATATTTTGCACCTGCAATTAATGAACCTAAATCGAGTTCAAAAATCGTTTTATCTTTCAATGAAAAAGGAACATCTTTTTTAAAGATTCTCCAGGCTAGACCTTCAACAATTGCAGTTTTACCTACACCAGGTTCACCAATTAAAACTGGATTATTTTTAGTCTTTCTCGATAGAATTTGAATGACTCGACGAATCTCTTCATCTCTACCAATTACTGGATCGATTTTTCCTTTAGCGACTTCGCTAGTTAAATCTCTACCATATTTTTTTAATACTTCGTATTTTTCCTCTGGATTTTGATCAATCACTTTATTTCCACCTCTAATTTCTTCAATGGCTTTTTTTACATTTGCTTTTGTGAAATTAGAAATGTTTAATAATTTATTTAGAAGAGAATGCTTCGTATCAAAAATAGCAAGAATTAAGTGTTCAACGCTGATAAAGCTATCTTGATAAGCCTTCATATATGATTCAGCATTCTTTAGTAGATTATTTAAATCTGTAGAGATATACATGTTATCAATACTTTGACTTTTCGCTTTTGATGAAATAAAGCCTTCAACCGTATCAGAAAATAAATTAACGTTGCAGTTAATTTTTCTTAAAACGTTTTTTAGCATCGAATCTTGATCATCAAGCATCGCTTTAACTAAATGAGGAACATCAATCTCGCAAGAAAAGTTTTCTTTTGCTATTTCTTGACTTCTAGAAAGAATACTCATAACTTTTTCAGTCATATTGTTTTCCATAACTATCCACCTCCATTTAGCACTCTAAACTTTCAAGTGCTAATCATAGTATATTCTTATTTTTTAGCACTGTCAATAGTCGAGTGCTATTTTTATGTTATTCTTCTTTAGTCTTTTTATGCAAACTATTGAATATATTATTTTGAGGTGAAACAAATGTTTTTTCATTTTGTAAAAAAGGGGGATTCAGTTTATAAACTTAGCAAAGAATATAACGTCCCAGTAAATCAAATAATTCAAGATAATAATCTTGAAGAGCCTTACGAGCTTCTTATCGGTGAATGCTTAATTATTAATCCAAGCAATAAATCTTACATAGTTAAAGAAAGTGATTCTTTAGATACTCTTAGCAAAAAGTTTTCTATAACTAAAGAAAAAATTTTAAAAGATAATTCGCTAAAAGATGAAAATAGTATCAAACCAGGATTAAGAATTCATCTTGATTACGATAATTTAGAAAAAGTAAATGGATTAATAAATGGATATTGCTATCAAGGAATAACAAATAAGGTATTAAATAGCACTTTGCCTACTCTTTCCTATATTTCTCCTTTTGCTTATCGACTAAAAGAAAATGGTAATCTAGTTCCTCTTGATGATCAAAGAATTATTTCTAAAGCAAATATTCATGATACTAATTCGATGCTTGTAGTCGCTAACATCAAAGAAAGTGGGGGCTTTTCTACTTCTCTAGCTTCTAAGATATTAAATAGCCAAAATGCGATAAATACATTAATAAATGATATAAATAACACGATAAAAGAAAAAAACTATCATGCTTTATGCATCGATTTTGAATATGTCAACGAAGATGAAAAGAATTTATACACAGAATTTATCAAAAAAGTTAAAGAAGGAATAAAAGATAAAAAATTATTTGTCGCTCTAGCACCTAAAAATAGCGATGAGCAAAAAGGCCTATTATATACCGCGCACGATTATTTTAGCCTTGGAAAAATTGTAGATTATGTAATATTAATGACCTACGAATGGGGATATACATTTGGAGAGCCAATGCCAGTTGCTCCTCTTGATCAAGTAAGAAGAGTTATTAGATACGCTAAAAGTAAGATAGATGAATCAAAAATTATTATGGGCGTACCCAATTATGGTTACGATTGGACTCTTCCATATCAAAAAGGGTCTAAAGCAGAAAGTATTGCAAATGTAGACGCAATCAATCTAGCGAAAAAATATAATGTCGAAATAAAATATGATAGTCAAAGCCAAACACCATATTTCAATTATAAAAAAGATGGCAAATTACACGTCGTTCATTTTGACGATGCTTGCTCAATAAATGCAAAAATTAACTTAGCTATCGATGAAAATATAAAAGGATTATCAATTTGGACAGTAACCACTTATTTTCCTCAATTAATTCTTTTAATTGACTATTACTTCAATATTGAAAAATAAACTTTTCTAAAAAAACAAACTATACTATAATTAAATGGAAGCCGGCTTAGCTCAGTTGGTAGAGCAACTGAATCGTAATCAGTGGGTCGGGGGTTCAAGTCCTCTAGCCGGCACCATTATAAAATTTACACGGAAATTTCCGTGTTTTTTTGATTTTGATACAACTTTGATACAGAAAATTGGGAGTTTGCAAAGCGATTTTGAACTTTGCAAAAAACTTTGCAAAATAAAAACCAGCTCATTAAAGAGTCTAGTTCTTCAATTAATTTTTCAATTTTCAAAAATTATCATTCAATATCATTAGTAATATTAAAACGAACATCTATACATCTAATATTTTTTTCAAATATTATCCCGCTGAAGAATATACGTTTTCTTTTCTTCACCATTTAAGTTTAATAGTTTTCTGTCACTTATTTCATTTTTATTTTGCATGTTTTGATTGTCTTATTTTTAGCTCACTTCGAGACTCTTCAAGTTGCTCTTGTTCTAACTCATAAGGTGGTATATTTATATGTACTGGTATTTTGAATTTTCTTTTTCTAGGAATCCATTTGATGCTACTATCTTTGCTATTTATATCAGCAATTTGCTGGGCTACTTCATCAGTTCTAACCCATATAACCATACCTAAGCCACTTTCTTTATCAACGTAATTATATTCATATATATCGTACATTTAATAACACTTCCTCAATTTTCTTTTAATTATAGCAAAAAGAGAATGGAATGCCCTCCTTTTCTAAAGAAAAAAAAGAAGTGAGAATTCTTTATTGGCCGTGAAAGTTGGAAGTACAATGCTGAAAATATTGGAACCTTCATTGTCTTTTTATTAAGAATCAAAAAATTTTAATGGAGTTAATTTCCTAAAAATCAATAATATATAATCTATCAATGAGTTATTATTTAATAAATCATCGATATTTATAAAAAACCAAGCACTTATCTTCTTTTTACCATACTTCAACGCCACAATTAATAGGCCATTTCTTGTCCTCACACCATTCTAATTATTATATTATAATGGAATTACATTGGAACCCAGTGAAGTCATCTTAGTTAGATGGCTGGGAATTAACCAAAAAAGAAATTAGTATGGGATACCGTGCTAAGGACAAGACCAATTTGGTTTACGGTATTAATTTACCGCTTTGGTTAATGTGCAATGTGCTTCATAAATAGTAAACGACTACCCGAGTAGGCACGACAAGAGGCTCTATAGAAATATATCCCGCGATAAGATATTAGCTTGATAACCTAATATCTCCGCTATCAAGGAAGTGCGCGGCTTGAAAGTGAGTAATCACATATAACTACTTTGGTAGGTTTGAGTAGGAGAATGCCGAAAAAAAACCATGGTTTAGAACTTTTCCTTTTCTGAACTCTCTGAAAGTTAGATGATATTAGTAAAACTCATCTCGTTGTCCGGTTTACCCCATCCCAGAAGTAGTAGGATCGCAACCTATTGCCCAACCTGGTGTGAACGTGCGCGAAGAACTTGCTGAAGTAAACATTGTATGACGAAGGTCGCCAATGTTTTTTATTTTAATAAAAATTATTAATTGATTTATCATTTTTGCATATGATATCATATGTATATAGAGGTGATACTATGGCATTTAATCAATTAAAATATATTGATAGTTATAATAAGAATAACTATAAAATGTATCAATTTAGAGTTAAAAAATCAAATACTAAAGTAATCGATCATCTTAGAAGAATCAGCAATAAAAATGAATATATCCTATCACTAATTAACGAAAATATCAGCAGGAGTGTCTATACAATTAAAGAAATCAAAAAGATAATTAAACCTATTCTAAATAAATATGGAATAACCGATATTTATTTATTTGGCTCTTACGCAAGAGGAGAAGCAAAAGAATCTAGTGATATAGATATCTATTGTGGTAAAGGAAATATAAAGACTTTAATTGATCAAGGTATATTAGAAGATGAATTAGAATCTGCTTTAAGCAAAAAAGTTGACATAATCTTTGATTCATCAATTATGGATGATTATTTCAAAGAATCAATAACGGAGGATATGATTAAACTATGCTAGAAAAAAGAGATAAAGGGATTATTTTCCAAATCATCAAAAGATGTAATAGAATTATTGAAAAAACCAATAAAATTAGTCAAGAATTTTTTAGAAAAGATGAAGACATAAAAGAAGTTATTTGTTTCAATTTATTTCAAATTGGAGAATTAGCAAACGGATTATCAGATGAATTTCTAAAAACATATAATCAGGTACCTTGGAAGCAAATAAGAGGAATGAGAAATAGAATTGTTCACGGATATGATACCATAGATTTAGAAATAGTATGGAATACCGCTAAAGAAAGTATCGTAATTTTATGTGACTACTGTAAAGAGATATTAGACAAGTAATATAGATAAAACATTTATAAAATTGCAAAAAGAAAACATCCCGAAAGGATGTCTAGCGCTGATACATCGAAATATACAGCGAATGTATTGATTGTCTCAATACTAGTTGTTCCATCAGTTTCAATACGTCGAATAGTTCTTATACTGTAACCGATAGAATCGGCTAAATCACTTTGAGTTAAGTGATTTTTTAGCCTTAAGGTTTTGATAGATTGACCTATCAATTGCGAATTGATTGTTTTGCTCATAGTCCACTCCTCCTTAAATTGCTTTAATCATGCTTCAAAAATATACAATTCGCTCGTGGACTTATCTATGAGCAGTATTATTGTATTACTATCATTAAACTAAATCAATCCATTTTTTTATTGACAAATAAAATTGATTCGTTAAAATATAATTGCTTGGTTAACAACCAGATGGTATCCCTACATTGATAAATGTGGGGATGGTTTTTTTATTTACGCTCTTTTTTTATAATTTACTTTGTATTTCCTTTAGAAACCAAAATAGAATTTCTTTTTTTTAAGAAGTAAGGGTACTAATTAAAACAATAAAAACTTCTATAGCAAAATGCGATGTGAATCTTCACATCGCATAAATCTATTAGAAATATATTAGTTATTGGGAGACTAGATAACCTTTATATCTCTTCCTATCTCTGTTACACCGATTTCATCTATATTAAAAGTTATATATACTTCGTCATCGACTTTTGCTTTTGAGTCTAAAACTACAATCTCGTGATCTTTAACTTTTAAGGTGACGTATTTTTTATTATTTCCATAGTCCATCTCTTTAATTACTTTTCCTTTGACTCCAGAATCACTAATCTTTATTGAACTAGGTCTAAAGGAAAAACTGAATTTTTCATGAAAAACTCTTCGATCATCGTAGGCTTGACACATCTTTTTTGTAATTAAATCGGTTGATGGAAATTCTTCATCTAAGAATTTTAAATAATACTCATTATGAGATTTTATCTTTCCATCTTTTATCTTTTTATTGATAAATTCTCCAACAAATACGTTATTTCTTTCTACAGGGCAAATTACTTCTTTACCATCTTTTAATAATGTGATTTGAGACATGTCGATAGAAATATCTACACTTTGATATTTTTTTTCATTTAAAGCAAATAGTACGTGTTCGTTGATATCTAATGTTAAAAGATATTTTTCATCTACTTCTTCATTTTCTTTTACCTTAACTTTGTCTCCTTCTTTAACTTTAATCGCTTCAAGAGGAATTAATGCTTCATAAGAAGATGAAGGTAGTAAGATAGCTTTAGGTAAATTAAACTCTAAGCCAAATAAATCTAATTTATTATCTTTTACTTCTACATTGACATAATTGTTATCTGGCACTCTCTTTAAGATGCTTTCTTCACTTTCTTTATCAAATAAATGTAGGAAGGAGAAGTCTAAAGATATATCTACAATGGATCCTGCTTCAATTTCTTTAAAACCAGGGATCTTAATAATAACTTTAGTTGGGCTATCTCCAATTGCATCATTGTTTAGATCGAGATCTCCATAAACAAGAGTTTCATTACCTAATTCTTCTACGTGAGAAACCTTCATTTTTAAACTATTTGAAGATTTTTTTAAAGAGATGTTTTCACTTCTAATACCTAGAACTACTTCTTTTGTTCCATCTAAAAAATTAGGTTTGATCTTAACTAGTTTATCAAAAGGAATAGAGATTTCTTCTTTGACATTGAGGAATTCTACTTTTACATCGTTGTTTTGCTTTTTAAGAGTAACATTAAAGAAATTCATTTGAGGTGAACCGATAAATGAAGCGACAAATTTATTTGATGGATAACGATATAAATTCTTTGGACTATCAATTTGTTTTACAAATCCATCTTTCATCACCACAATTCTGGTTCCCATGGTCATAGCTTCCACTTGATCGTGAGTAACATAGATAAATGTCGTATTTAATTTTTTATGAAGTTTGACAATTTCAGATCTCATTTGAGTTCTTAATTTTGCATCTAAATTACTTAGCGGTTCATCAAGTAGCATTACTTTAGGTTCTCTTACTATCGCTCTTCCAAGAGCTACTCTTTGCCTTTGCCCTCCAGACATTTCTTTAGGTTTTTTATATAGATATTCCTCTATTCCTAAAGTTTTCGCAGCTTCTTTTACCTTTTCATCAATTATCTTTTTATTAACTTTTCTAGTTCTTAATCCAAAAGCGATATTTTCATAAATTGTCATATGAGGATATAAAGCATAGTTTTGGAAAACCATCGCGATATCTCTTTCTTTTGGTTCTAAAGAATTGACTACTTCATCAGCAATAGTAAGTTCACCATAAGTGATCTTTTCTAAACCGGCGATCATTCTTAATGTAGTAGATTTTCCACATCCAGAAGGCCCAACAAAAACGATAAACTCCTTATCTTTAATGTCCATATTAAAATCATTTACCGCTTTAGTTCCATTTGGATATACTTTATAAATGTGTTTTAAACTTAAATTAGCCATAATCTTTTCTCCTATTCTTTAACCGCTCCGGCCGACATGCCGTTGATCATATATTTTACTAAGCAGAAATATAAAATGATAATTGGAATAGCAATGATGATAGAACCAGCTGCAAATCTTGCAAACTCGGTCTCTCCAAGTGACATTAATCCAACAGCAACCGTATAAAGGTTCTTATCTTGGAGTAACATCTTTGGAAGGATGAAATCACTCCAAGGCCAAGTAAAGGAAGTCAATGCTGTATAAACTAGCATTGGTTTGGACATTGGAAGAATAAACTTCCTAAATATTTCAAAATTGCTCGCCCCATCAATTCTAGCTGCCTCATCAATAGAATAAGGAATAGTGTCAAAGAATCCCTTTTGAACCATATAACCCATTGGAGCTTGTGCCGAATAAATTAATATTAGCCCCCACATTTGATTAACTAGATGAAATTGAGTCATGATCAAATAAACCGCGATAGTTCCCATAAATGAAGGAAACATTCCTAACACTAAAGTTGTCTTCATCATCGCTTTTCGAGATTTAAAACGGAATCTAGACATACAATAAGCCGTTAAAATCGTTAATAATGTTCCTAAAATACAGCTGCAAGAAGCGATGAACAAAGTATTTAAAAACCACCTTTGATAATTGTACATAACCGTGTCGGTAAATAAAGTTATAAAGGCGTCAAGGCCATATTCTTTAGGAAAGAACCCATCGAAAGAATAAATCGATCCCGACTTTGAAAACGACGCTAGAATTAGCCATAAACAAGGGAAGAAAAATATAAATGCGACAATGATTAAGATGCAATAAGTGATGATGACATCAAGAGTTTTTTTACATCTTCTTTTGATTCTTTTTTTATCTTTACTCATCTAAATGTTTCCTCCTGTCTATATGCTGGTGAAAGTACATATACCGTTAGTGAAATAATTGAAGTAATTATGAAAATTACTAAGCTTATAGCCGCACCAACAGAATAGTAGTTATTATCAATTGACATATTGTATAACCAGTTAATTAATAAGTCGGTATCAGAGGCTAAGAAGTAGCCATCTGAATATAATCCTCCTCTAAGGAAATAGAAAATTCCAAAGTTATTAAAATTGCCTATAAATTGAGAAATAAGAACCGGTGTGGTAGCAAATATTACATAAGGTAAAGTAATCTTTCTAAATTGTCTAAAGGCGCTGGCGCCATCTACTCTTGCCGCTTCATATAGATCGTTATTGATATTAGATAATATTCCAGTGGCAAGTAGCATAGTTGAAGGAATGCTGATCCAAGCGTTAACTCCTAAGCCTATAAATCTAGCTATCCACTTAGAATTTAGCCCTAAAAAGCCAATCTTTTCTCCACCTAATAAAGCGATATAATAGTTAATAGGACCTCCGTAAGAAAACATAAACTTAAATCCTAGCAAAGTGATAAATCCTGGAATTGCATAAGCAAGAATTGGAAAAGCTCTCCAAATTACTTTTCCTTTAACGCATTTTTTATTTAATAGAAGCGCTAAACCTAGCCCTGCAAAATAATTTAATGCAGTAGACATGATTGCCCAAAGCATATTCCAGCCAAATATCTTAAAGAAAGTAGGAGCAAATTGGCCAAGCGATAGTATCTTCTTAAAGTTAGCTAGTCCTACCCAATCCACTAAAGCGGGAGGGACGATATCTCCTCCATAATTAGTAAAAGCAATTAAAATCATAAAGACAATTGGCAAAATGCTAAACACCATTACTCCCACCACTGGTAAAGCTAAAGCGGTCTTATAGAAAGATTTGTCTAGTAAATTATTTACATCATCTTTAAAGTTATTGACTTTCTTTAAAGTGTCATATGCGCATTGAGTTTTATAGCAATCTTTAATATTTGAGATATACAATGCGATATAAAAAATTATTACGATGACAGAAAGAATTCCCATGATTAGCATGACAATAGAATTGTCTCCTTGAATCCCATACCATTCATTTCCTTCTTTTCTTCCCAAAGTAAATAAGCCAAACAAGTCGCTTGCGCCAGTTAAGACGAAATATACGATAAACAAAATTTGTATTGCTAAATAGATAAACCCTTTAACCCATTGTTTATAAAGAAGTTGACCTAGTCCCATCACGAAGAAAGAGGCAAAAACTTTGTTATCTCCTTCTTTGATTATCTCTTTAGCTCCATTAAATTTTTCTTTAAAAAATCTTCCAATTGAAATAATGAATTTCTTTAGTTTATTAACGATAATCATATTTCCTCCTTCCTAGCTATTAAGCGTATGAATTGCATCATAGATCTGCTGATCAACATTTTTTAAACCATCTTTAATAGATTCATCAGTTTCAAATTTGCCTTTATTATTTAGTACGTCATCAGCAAGTTGAGCGCAGAAAGTTTGAAGAGGAGTCCATACTTGAGCAAGCTCTCTAACACTAGGCATCACATAGATATCACCATTATTTAGATTTTCGTATATCATATCGTTTAATCCTCCTTCTTCTTTTGAAACATCTTCTCTAGAAGGAGAGATGGATAACATCTGGGCTCTTTTCTTTATCATGCTATAACTAGTTGCAAATTTTACAAATTCCAAAGAAGCATTAGGTGCTTTAGTGTAAGAACTAATCGCATAACCATTTACTCCACCCATAACTTTCATTTTAATAGTAGGCCCTTCTTGATCTAATAAATCCCCACTTTTTGGAAGTAAAGGAACATCCTTTACAATCAGGTTTTCCTTAGCTTTATTTGAAGCTTCTTCTTTAGATAAACCCTCTTTTATATATTGATTAGTTAACTCCTTGATAAATAAAGAATAGACATCTGGAGTAGTCATAGTTGCAAAATAAGTTCCTTGAGCAAGTCTAGAATAAGAGTTTCTTGTGATAGTATCTTCCGTACATTCTAAATTCATCACAGAAGCTAGTTGACGAATGATTCTTCCTCCTAGATAACTATCATTTTTAGAAAAACCGATATCATATACATCGTTTTCATCTTCTCCTCCAAAAACGTATCCCCCGTAAGAAAAGAAATATCCAGAAGCAAAATAGCCATCGTTTAAAGATTTCATATAGCCAAATTTTTGACGAGAAGAATTATCAACGATCTCTTTAGAATAGCTATATAAGCTAGACCAATACTCCACCATATCAGGAACATCGTTATTATCTTTATCCCATTTTTCTTTCCAGTCACTTGGAAGAAGATCTTTTCTATAGAAAAGAAGAGGTTGTTGAATATTAACTGGAACACCAAAATAATAAGTTTGATCATTCATTTTATATTTATAAGCATCAAAAGCTTTTGATGAAGTATGTTCATAACATTCTAACTCTTCTATTGGTAAAGGAAGAATATGTCTACCTGAAACATATTTCATGATCGCATCATTTGCTTGATATAAGACATCTGGTCCATATCCATAAGGGCCACCAGTTTCAAGATCAGTATATTGATCCATATTGGCGTCTTTTGCCTCAATTCCATAATCTTTATATGCTTCATTAAAAGCATCTAATAGTTCTTTTAAATAACCGGTTTCTTTTGCCGTATCATTTTCTAGAACTCTAATCGTGACATTTTTTTCAAGTTCTCCAGTGAATTTACTTTGTTCTTCATTAGAAGAAAGATCCACAAGAGAAAGGGCGCCAAAGCTAATTAGTAAGCCAGAAATCACGCAAAAATGAGTTATTAAAGCGACAAGATTCTTTTTCATCTAGTTCTCCTTTCTATGACAAAACTATTTTTTTTCAAAGTCTCATCAAAATAATTATTACTTATTAATACTTTTTCTGTAGAATACTTAATCTCTTCATCGATATTAACTATTAAAGAATAAACTTCTTTTTTGTATACTCTTTCTAATATCAAGAGATTATTCTCACTTCTAATATATAAAGATGAATTGATAAAAGTTTTTTTCTTTCTAAGTTTTGTTAATTTAACAATCAATTTATACGCTTCATTAGAGATATTTTTCTTAAATCCTCTTCTTGAATCAGGATCATATCCTCCTTCCATCAAACTTTCATCTCCATAATAAATGCAAGGCGATCCTTCATAGAAAAATAAAATAGCTAAAGCAATCAAATACTTGTTTATATCTTTATTGACTTCCGTATAGAAACGAAGGGTATCGTGAGTATCAATTAAATTAAGCATCATCTTATTGACGATACTAGTATTTCTAGTCAATAACTCATTTAATTTATCACTCATCATTTTTGAAGAAAAATTATTAAATGCCAAATAATCTAAAAGAGCTTTAGTAAAAGCGTAATTCATAATCGAATCAAACTCGTCGCCTTGTAAGAACTTATTTGCATCGTGCCAGTTTTCTCCAATTAAAATGACCTCTTTATTTAAAGATTTCATCTCTTTTCTAAATTCTTTCCAGAAAGAATGACTAACTTCGTCAGAGACATCTAATCTCCACCCATCGATATTAAATTTTTCAATATAGTATCTACCAACTGAAATAAGATAATCCTGAACTTCTTTATTATCGGTATTTAGTTTTGGCATATACTTGCAACTTGAAAAGCATTCATAATCTTCTCCATCAAAGATAAACCAATGATAGTATTTAGATTTTTCTTTATTTTTTAAGACTTCTTGGAAGTAAGAAAACCTTTCGCTCACATGATTAAAAACAGCATCTAAGACCACTTTTATATTTTTTTCGTGAGCTTTATCAATCAGTTCTTTCAATGTTTTTTCATCACCAAAATGCTCATCGATTTGAAAGTAATCTTCAATATCGTATTTGTGATTAGATATCGATTTAAATATAGGCGTTAAATATAATGCATTAACACCAAGTTTTGCTAAATAATCTAAAGAAGAGATGATTCCTTGAAGATCGCCACCTGCAAAACTTTTTGGAGTAGGTTTATCATCCCATTTCATATTGATATAAGATTTATCTTTATTTTGATTTCCAATTTTAAATCGATCGATAAAAATTTCATAAAATATTGCATCCTTCATAAAACTAACTTCTTTTAGCACATCAGAATCATGAATATAAGCATATTGGAAACAATTATAAAAATTATAATTAAAGTCATAAGAAGAAGTTAATCCATCTTCTGAATAAAAGAAGGTTTCTCCTTCAGATAAAATTTTAAAAATATATGTGAGTCTTACATCCTTTAGCTTTAGAGTCACTTCATAGTATGAGAACAATTTATCTACATACCGTAACTCCATTTCCTTTTGATGTTGAACACGATAAAAATCATATTTACATCCGTAAACTAGATATACTTTTGAAATATTATCTTTATTGCTAGTTCTCAATCTAATAGTTATTTCATCTTTGCTTATCGGGAAACAATAATTAGATTCACATTTATGGTATAGCGCGTACTGATTCATGACCATTTTCCTTCCATTTGACTAAAATTATCTTTAGTGTTAATATTTTATCTATGAGTAAAGTAACAATTAAAGACATAGCTAAATACTGTAATGTCTCCACAGCCACTGTGTCATATGTAATCAATAATAAGGAGACTCAATCGATTAGTGAAGATACTAGAAGTAAGATTTTACATGCTGTTAACATGCTTAATTATAAGCCTAGCGTAATCGCGAAAAATTTAAGAACCCTTCCTCAACATCGTTTAGTGGCAATTTATACAGACGAATCTATGAAGTATTTAAATAGACTAGAATATCTTCATATCTTAGATAAAGCTTCCTCTTATTTTTCTAAGCACAATATGAGTTTAGTATATGGAAGAAAACCTTATGTTCAAATTAATAATGCTGACGCTTTATTAGCCTACAATTTATCTAAAGAAGAATTTAGAGAATTAGGTAAGAATAACTTCATTCCCTTAATTGCTTTAGATTCATTAATTAACGATCATCTTTTCTTCCAAGTCACTACCAATTATCAAAAAGTTAAAGAGGAAGCTAGTAAAGTTTTTTCTCAATATACATTTATTGGCCTTAAGCCTTCATCCGAGGAACTAAAAGATAAAATCTATTCTTCATTTGACAATGTTGAATTAGTAAGTAAGGTTGAAGATCTATATGATATTTCCTCAAATAACATCGTGACCGATAGCAAAGTTATCTATGATTATTTTTCTTCTAAAGAAGGTAAAGTAGTCCTATTTAATAGCGGAACCTTAGATAGAAAAATTCAACAAATATACGAATGTATCGAGCAAGCTTTAAGCCATAATAAATTCGATATTCACTTCTATGAGATTTAAATAAAATGATATGGTTACTCACCAAAAGATGGGTAACCATTTTTACTTATGCTAAATAGAAATCGATTTTTTCTGTTTCGATATTGTAAACTACTTTATATTTTCCAGCAGTATTACATTTTAAATTTCCAGAAGCTACAGCAAATTTATCATTTGCATCACCTGAAGTGCCTAACTTTTCTAAACCAATCCAAGTTCCATAACCTGTAGTTTCTCCCTCGTTAAATAAGGCAAGGCCAACTTCCCAATCCTTCTCAAAATCTAAAGAAATTTCATATAGAGATGAGTTTTCTGTATTCTTAGTTAGCTTCCATTCTTCTTTAAATCCAAAGTTCCAACTATTCATTCCGCCTTTAATATAGATATCATAACTGACTTCATTTACATGTTCTGAAACGCTGATGATTTGAGAATAAGCATCGAAAGTAATATCGTAAGATCCTTCTTTTAGAACTTTGATATTGTTGTTGGTATCACTAACCTTTGAGAATAGTTCTCCTGGATTAGATAGATAATTAAAGTTATAACTACCAAGTCCATTGTATGATTCAGTTCCCCATTCTCCTCTTTCAGTAGATCCTTGTTTGAATGCTTGAATGATGAATTCAGAATCTTTCTTCATAGTAACATCACTAATCTTATAGACATCTTTACCATCTTCTTTAACTAGCTTATATGCATCTTTGAAACAATAACCGCTCCAACTTTCTTCACTACCAAAGGTTCCATCGATATAGAAATCTGTTGGAATTAACATTCCTTCTTCAAAATTAGCTGACAACACTCCAGTTTCTTTTACATAACTAAATGTGTAATAGCCAGTAGCTTTTGCAACCATATTATAAGAAGCAGTATTTTCAAAAAGTTCTTTAGAAGTTTCATCAAGATTAGAATACCTTAAATATTCAGTTCCTGTTGTCACTTTATCGCCAACAGTTGTAGTAGAAGTAAATAAGAATTCTTCTTTTTCTTTTAAGAAAACTTTTAAAGTATGAGTCCCTTCATTATCTACCATCTTCGTATGAGCGTTGTAGACATCAGTCCAACTAGTTACTCCAGAGCCTTTAATGTAATATGTAGTAATAGTTTCTACCGCTTCAGCAGCATCACCATTTCTCACCCAAGTAATGGTATCATAATCACTTAAATTAAAGTTTTCTTTACCAGCTTCGGTATAATTAGCATTTTCCGTATCATAGTAATCTAAATTTGGATGAGTAGTTAATGTAAAGGTGTAGTTTCCGGATTTTTTAACTTCAATATTGCTTCTTTTTGAGCTATTTCCATAAGCGCTTCCTGGATTTTTAAATACTTCTTCGCCATTTAGTTCAAATTCCTTTAAGTATCCGACACCACGTTGATTGTGCCAAGAAGAATTTATTGCAAATTGAAATTGATCTCCAGCATATAAATCCATGGTAATCGTATACTCATTTTTATCGCTAGCTTTCGTTAATTTCATTGAGTCGTTAACTACTTTACCCCAGTTAGATTCAACTAGTAATGGACTAGTTCCTGATCCTACAACATAGAAGTCACGAGCATCTTCAACAACTTCATTAGAAATAAACATACCAAATACGCTGGTATTTGCAGTAATTGGAGTAGAAAAATCAAATTCGTGAGTAAAAGTAGGAGTACCATACCAATCTTGGAATGTGTAGCCTTCGACAACAGGTGTCCAATCGGTTGCTTTCTTACCTTCTTCTACTTTTTCAACTTTTAAAACAGTTTCTCCATTATAAAAAGTAACATCGAAAGTTTTTGTTGAATTCTTAGAGCAAGATGCTAGTAAAGAAGCAGACGAAAACAGTAAACATGTCCCCATAATTATCTTTGGATTTAGTAATTTCTTCATATCTATCCCTCCTTATGATGATTTTACTTAATCGATTAAGTATATCTTATCACTCACTATTTTCTTTGTCAATAGCATTTTGAAAGCGTTTACACTTCACAATTCGACAATTAATTTATATTAGGAGAATAAAAATAATATTATTTTTAAAAGATTAATATGATTTATCACGTAAACAAAAAAATTAATAAATTTGCTTTTTTTTATCACATATATTACAATGATTTCGAGGTGAAAAAAATGACAAAACCCGTTGTCGCTTTAATTTACGATTTCGATAAAACTTTAGCCACCGATGATATGCAAGCCTTCTCCTTTATTCCTAATCTTGGCCTTTCTAGTCAAGAGTTTTGGCAAAAAACAGAAGATTTTTCAAGAAGAACCGGTACTGAATCAACTTTGGCTTATCTTCACTTAATGATTGAAGAATGTAAAAAGAAGGGAATAAAGTTAACAAAAGAATACTTAAATAGTCTTGGAAAGGATGTAAAATTTTACGAAGGAGTAACCACTTGGTTTAAAAGATTAAATCAATACGCTGATTCTCTTGGAATTCAATTAGAGCATTACATCATTTCTTCTGGGAACAAAGAAATTATCGAAGGAAGTAGCATTGCAAAAGAATTTAAAGGTATTTATGGATGTGAATTTTTATACGACGAAAATGGAATAGCTTATTATCCAAAATGTATCGTAAACTATACTTTAAAAACTCAATACCTCTTTAGAATTTGTAAAGGGGTAACCGATGAAATAGACAACCAAACAGTAAATTCAAGAATAAACGAAAAACATGTTGAATTTAGAAATATGATCTATGTGGGTGATGGATTAACCGATGTTCCTTGTATGACATTAATTAAAGAGAAAAACGGAAAATCTATCGCGGTGTATCAGCCAAATAAAAAAGATGTCGTAGAAAAATTACTTTTAGACAATAGAGTAAACTACGTTTGTAAAAGTGATTTTAAAAGCAATTCTTCCTTAGAAAGACTCGTTAAATTAATTCTAGATTCCATTTCTATCAGTGAAAAGTTACTTTCAAAAGAAAATAATCCTAATATTTAAAAAAATGAATCTTCGAGATTCATTTTTTATTGTATTAACTTTTTAAATTCATGATTGATTTCTAGATCGTTATCTTTTTCATAAATATAAACATTATTTTCTTTTAGTAAATCGTTAAGTTCACTAAATGAGATGTTATATCTAAGATTGTCATTGATCAATGTAATTCTATTCTCATCTTTCAAAACTAAAAAAGTTACTTTTCCTTTTAATGGTTTATAAACTAAGATTTCGCCATCTAGTAATGATGTTTTTGCATGGGCTAAAGAAACTATTTTTTTCATATTAATCGATTACATTTACATGTAGGCCTTTTAAGATATCCATACATTCTTCATTGATTTTATTATCAAAACTAGCTGTTAAATTCTTATCGACATAAATCTCTACATTAGGTAAACTCGCTTTAACCATAATAGCGTTAGAAAGGACGCAAATGTTTGAAACTAATCCGCATAATTCGACGCTTTCAAATTCTTGCCCTCTTAAATAATTAGCTAAATCTAAAGAAGGAAAAGTTTCTTTTTCAAAATAAATATCTTTGTCTTTGTCAAATAAAGAAGCCACTTTTCCAAATAAATCATGGCCTCTAGTTCCTTTTAAGCAATGAGAAACTGGAAGGTGCTTTCCTTCTACACTTTCTAAATATTTCTCATCATGAGTATCAAAAGTATAGATAACAACATCTTCTTTCTCTTTAAATTCTTTGATTTTGTTATAAATCTTTTCATCTAATTCTTCAGCTTTTTTAAAGCCTAATGAACCATCAACAAAATCATTTTGATAGTCTACAACAATCAGTAATTTTTTCATAATTATTCCTTTTCATCGTTTTTATTCGAATTAGAATCATCTGAATAAGTATAAGAAGAATCTACGTCAATTACATTGTCATCTTCTTTTGTTAAACTAACACTCATTTTAACCTTATTAATATCGCTTAATAATTTAATGATAAACACTAAATATGCAATTGATACTGGAATAACTACTAAGGCTGATAGAGACAAAGAAGCAACCGCACCAGAAAAATCAGGCTTTAAAACTACGCCTTGAGAATCAAATCTTACTTTATCAATAACATTAAATAATGAAAGCACAACGACAAATGATAATATTCCTGAAAGAGCAAGGAACACAACGCTTAAAATAGAATCTCCCTTTGCTTTTGTGCCTAATGATAATTTATAAGAATCAGCAATTTCCTTAACTAGTAGCCCCGAAAAATAAATTGTTGCGCCTAATGGAAGAGCGCTAGTAGCTAAGAAGAGCACTGAAGACAAAAGAGAAGCAGATTTTAAATTCAATATTTCATAAACTAATGCATTTAAATCTTCTGGAGTAGCAGTCTCTTGTAAAACAATTTGCTTAATGTTTTCTAACGACGCTAAAGTAGCATTGCTAGTGAATAGAGGAGAAAAGAACGATAATACTCCAAGAGCTAAACAGCCTAATAGAACAAAGCAGAATATCTTTATTGTTTTACTAGAGTTCATATATTTCCATAATGTAGTTAGAATTAAGATTGCCCCCGCAAAATAAGTAAAAGCAATACTATAACTTACATTTAGAATTGTAATGCTAAACGATAAATTTATGAACATTAATAACAATCCCCAAAATAACCTGTTTAAGATCTTTACATAATCTTCTTTTTTTATTTCATTCATCTTTTATTCCTCAACTTTATACTTCTATTTTAGTACTTTTATCCTATTAAGTATAGATAAATTAATTTCAAGGTATTTTCAATTCCTTTTATGTGAGTTCTTTCCATGCCATGAGAAGCGCTGACACCTGTGCCGATAAGGGCTCCTTTAAAATCTACTCCCGCTTTAGAAGCAGCGCCAATATCTGATCCATAAAATGGGAAGATATCTACTTGGTAATCTATCTTATTCTCTTTCGCTAAATTAATTAATCTAGTAGTTAGTTCATAATCGTAAGGCCCACCAGAATCTTTCGCACATATTGAAACAGAAAATTCATTTCCATCTAGATCAAGTCCTACACATCCCATATCTAAAGTAACAAACTCATCAATAGAGCAATTTACCATCGATGCTCCATGTCCTACTTCTTCATAAACAACAAAATAAATTTTAGTATCATATTTAAATTTTAAATTATTCTCTTTTACATATTTAAGAAGCATTAATAAGACTACTACTGAGGCTTTATCATCGATGAATCTAGTTTTTAAAAAACCAGAATCTGTAATTGTAAACTTAGGATCGTAGCAAACGATATCTCCATTTTGAATACCAAGTTTTAATACATCTTCCTTAGACGAAACTACTTCATCAATTCTAACTTCTATATTGTCAATATCTCTAGGTTTCGTATTTGCGTCTTTATATACGTGAGTAGAGCTAGAAGTAGAAACAATAGTTCCTTGATATGTTTTTCCATCTCGAGTATAAATCTTACAATATTCTCCATCTAAAGTAGGTAGAATTGGCCCTCCTAGAGTCGTCAAAGCCAAATGCCCATTAGCTTTAATTGATCTAACCATTAATCCTAGAGTATCACAATGAGCGCTTGTTGCAACTACCTTAGATGAATCAATTCCTTTAATAGACACCTCTAAAGCTCCATTATTCATTATTTTATAGTTAAATTCCCATTCTTTAATATACTTTTCTATAAGTTGAATAACTGAATTTGTATACCCTGTAGGAGAATCGCAAGTAAATACTTCTTTGGAAAACTTTTTAAAATCTTTTTCATTAAATTCAATCATTATCATTTCCTCCACTTTTCACATTTTATCACAAATCAAATTATTTAAAATATAAAAACAAATCTATGAACAGTAAATTCTTTTTTGCTATAATCTTTTAGGATAAAAGAATTAAAGAAATGAGGGTTATTATGAAAAAAAGTAAGTTAATTATATTCTTTGCTCTTTACTTTCTTTTCTTCATTTGCGTAAACACGCTACATCCTATAACTACTACTTACGTAAACTCTTTAAACTTGCCTGATTACTACTTTGGATTTTTCTTTTCTTTAATGTCTTTAGGTCAAGTATTAGGAGCTTTATTCTTTGGCTTTCTTTCCGATAAAATTGGAAGAAAGAAACTAATTATTATTGGAATTATCGGTTATTGTCTATCGCAACTAGGCTTTGGTTTTATTAATAAATATCCAATTCTTATCCTTCTATTTAGAATTTTAGCGGGTTTCTTTGCTAGTGCCCCTATCACCCTATTCGTTTCACTTTGCTTAGACTATTCAGAAGAAAATATGAAAGTAAAAATGCTTTCTATATTAAGCTCATGCAGTATACTTGGAGCTTCATTTGGATATGAAATCGGAGGATCTTTATACAATTACCTATCTTTTTCTATTCAACAAATATTCATCACTCAAATAATAATTGGATTAACCACCGCCTTAATTTTTGGATTGACAATGAAAGATGTAAAAGTATCTTCAACTAGCTTAAAAGTTGAAGAAAAAAAAGCTAATAGAGGAATAAAAAATATTAAACCTATTTTAATCTATTTCCTATTTGGTTTACTCATTCTCACTATTGGTCAAATTCTAATTAATAAATATCTTGATACATATTTAATTCACATTGGATATCAGCCAGCAATACTTGGACATTACGTATTTATCACCGGATTATTTGGCGCATTAAGTAATCTTTTAATTATCCCATTTATCAAAAAATTGAAAGATAAAAAACTTGCTATCTATCTTTTATTGTTTATCTTTATATCTGCGGGATTAACTTATATAACCTTTCTTGTAAAAATAGACATTTTATATCTTCTATTTTCAACGCATTTACTTTATATAGTATTAAAATCATTAATTACTCCTTTGGAGCAAAATGAAATAGCAACATATACAAATAATGATAACAAAGGCTCTATTATGGGAGCAAGGCAAGCAGTTTTATCAATTGGTAATGTTGTAGGCCCTCTTATAGGAAGTGCTGTTTATACAAAAGGCTCCTCATTAATTTTTATTGTTGGAGCAAGTATCATTGTTCTTTCTTTCGTAATTTTCTTCTCTTATTATTATTTTAAACGTGAAAATAAAAACATCACAAAATAAAATAATAAATAGTTCAAATTTTTCGTTTTATCGCTAATTATTTTCACAGGCGTTCGAACCTTTAATATTAAAAAAATTTTGAACTTTTTATCAAAGTTGTATAAAAAATAAAAAAACACGGAAAGTTCCGTGTAAATTTTCAACTGGTGCCGACTACCGGAATCGAACCAGTAACCTATTGATTACAAATCAATTGCTCTGCCAATTGAGCCAAGTCGGCAATGTCTTTAGACTTGATATATATTATACAAAATAGTTATACAATTCAAGCGTTTTTTTAAAAAAAACTTTTTTTTAAGAATTTTATTTTTTAAAGTAGAATTATATTTTCTTCTTATTTATAATATAAATAAATTAGTGAATAATTCATGGAGGTACATATGGAAAAGATTTTCGAGTGGATAAGTAGCACATTTAATGTTACAAGCGATGTTGCTACAATCATTTTTTATGGAGCGATCGCTCTAGTTGCTCTAATAATAGTTTTAATTATTATTATCGCTTGTTGTAAAGCAAGTAAAAAGAAGAAACTATCTAGTAAAGAAGAAGCTAAAAAAGAAATTAAAGTAGAAGATACTTCCTCAGTAGTCGAACCTGAAAGAGTCGAAGAAGTTAAAGAAGATAAAGTAGCTGAAGAGGTTAAATCAGTAGAGCCTGAAAAAGAAGTCAAAGAAGAAGTAGTTGAAGAAGCAAGTGAAGTCAAGGTTGAAGAAGTAAAGAAAGAAGAAAAACAACCCGCTAAAAAAGTGACAAAAACCACTGCTCCAAAAGCCAAAAAGGTTGAAGAAGTCAAAGAAGAAACTCCTGTTGAAGAAGTTAAATCAACTGCTAAAAGAAATTTAGGAAAATTTACTGTTTCTCAAGAAGGAGTGAACTTCCGTTATAGATTAAAAGCTTCTAATGGAGAATTATTAGTTGTATCTGAACTTTACACTTCAGAAGCTTCCGCTAGAACTGGAATCGAAACCATCAAGAAGAATGCTGAAACAGCAAAAATTGAAATTGTTGAAGATAAGCATGGATTATTCTCATTTAGAGTTATGACAAAGCAAGGAAGATGCTTAGCTACTTCAGCAAACTATAAGACAAAAAAGAGTGCCTTATCTGCAAGTGAATCATTTAAAAAATTTGTTGTAACAGAAAAAATTGAACTAGAAGATGCTGCAGATCATTTTGAAGTAGAAGAATTTACAAAAGAAATTCAACCAGAAGAAAAAGGAAAATTTAAGATTACCGCTCAAGATTCAGGTTTCGTCTATCAATTAGTTGCTTCAAACGGAAGAGTTATTGCTACCTCACAAACATATAAATCCTTAGCGTCTTGTAAAGACAGCCTTGAGAAATTTAGAGTTCTAGCTTATGAAGGATCATTCTTCATCTTTAAAGATAAAAATGATAAATATCAATTTAAACTTTATAACAAACAAAAAAGACTAATTCTAGCGGGAGAAGTTTACGACTCTAAAGATCGTGTTATTTCCGTTATTGAATCAATTAAACGCTTTGCAAAACTTGCTGAAGTAGTCGAGCAGCCTCAAGAAAGCGAAGTAACAGAATAATAATTCATGTAATTAACTGTAGAATTTAGCGTTCTACAGTTTTTTTATACAAAAAAATCAAACTTTCGCTAAAATAGTTACTAATTTGATTTTACTATTAATATCCGGTTTGAAATTCTAAACAATTAGATTGCTAATTGCTTAATACTAAATTGATTGTAATAATCAACTACATAGGTCTTTTCTAAATCTTGGTTGATTATTTCTTCAACTTGTAAATCATATCTTGAGCAAAGTTTATCAATATACTTTAATGCTTTATCATTGGTTTTGAATTCTTTCTCAGAGATATATTTAGAATTTATTCTACCATTAACAATGTATTTTGTCATAAACTTAACCTCCTTTTGCTTTCGCACCTACATATTAAGATAAAAAACACTGAAAAGAATTATGAAAGCGTTTTGAAAATATTTGAAAACGTTTTCATTAATTTTCATAAGTTTTCATAGCCTATTTTATCGATTAAGTTGCATTTTTGTCGAATTTTATCAAATAGATTTGGCTATTTATTATAAAAATAGTAATATAGATAAGGGATGAACAATGAAAATAAAGTTAAATAAAATAGATAATGAGAGATTATTAAAGCTATTAAGCGTTAATGAAAACAACTTAAATCTATCAGAATTATTAAGTCTTTACTTTGAAAAACTAGCAAGAGGAATAAATAAAAAAGATGTAGAAGCTATTACTAAATTAAATCATTTTTCAAATAAAGATGGTTTCTTTTATCTACTCTTAGATCTTTTAAATCTCGATGTTCAAGATCAAGATACATTACTTCTTGCAAAAGATTTTTTATACGATAATATTTATCAATTAGATATCAATAGATATTTAAATAATCCTTACTTGAAAAATATTAGTTTTAAAAACTCAGTTAATAAGGAAATTAAGTTAATTAATGATTGTTACCTTCCTTATGAAGGATTCCCTTTATTCGATGTTTTTGTCGATGAAAATAATTACTTTAAAGAAAACTATAGTATCGGTTATTTTGACAAAAAATATATCTTCCAAGCAATTACTCATAGTAGCACCACCTGGATGAGTATCATTCCAAACGAAATTGAGACTATGAAAGAAGATATAAAAAAGGTAAAAGGCAATGTACTAGTTTATGGTTTAGGCCTAGGATATTTTGCTTATATGATTAGTCTAAAAGATGATGTAAATAAAATTACCATTATTGAAAAAGATTCAAAAATCATCGATTTATTTAATAAAGTAATTCTTCCTCAATTTAAATATAAAAATAAAATAAAAATCATAAATGACGATGCTTTTACTTTTGAAAAAAATAGCGAAGAGCAATTTGATTTT
Organism: uncultured Caryophanales bacterium; assembly: GCA_945929875.1. Lineage (GTDB taxonomy): Bacteria > Bacillota_I > Bacilli_A > RFN20 > CAG-449 > UBA3210. The sequence goes on along the minus strand of CAMEOO010000002.1, from coordinate 48,947 downwards.
GCATATGTTGATTTATATCACGGGAGTAATGATGGAATAGAAATTTATTTAAAGTTTAAACAATTAGAGTTACGCAGTAAAAATTATTTATATTGGCTAGAGAATTCTTTAATTAACGTGATTAGAAGAAATCTAATAACGATAATTTTTGAACACGTAAATAATATAAATTGCTCATATACTACTAGCAAAAATATAAACGATCAAATAATTAATAATCTATACGATATAATTAAGGACAAAACATTCTCTTCATATCAAGAAATTCACGATTTATTAACCTCAGAAAATATCAAAAAGATCGTAAAGATCTATAAATTAATTTAGCAAAATGATTAGATAATAATTATTACCTACTATTTTGTTTGACATATTGATTAAATTCAGGAGTTTTAGACCAATATTTAATTCCCCAATTTTCAAAATTCCATTCATCCATATATTTATTACATTCATAATCGATATAATATATTTTATTATTTTTAACTACAAAATTAGTTGGAAAGTAATCGATATTAGTATTATTTGCGTATAATACTTTACACATTTCTTTCATTTGATCTATATATTCTTTTTTCATTTCTTCGTGCAGCACTAAATCGTATATCGTTTCTCCTTCAATATATTCTTTAATGACGATTTCTTGCTCAAAGTCAATTTCATACATCATTGGAAGAGGTAAATTTAAACTGGATAAATATTTATAAGCGTCATATTCACTTTGAATTTTATTAGAAAAAGTATAATAAGAACATGGCTCATGATGAATCTTTTTTAGTACATATTGTTTGCCTTCACATTCCACTAAAAAGGAATAACCTCCTTTACCATGCCCTAGTTTTGAAATAACGACGTATTTTTTTCCTTTAACTATATATTCCATATTTTATTTTCCCCTTAGTTCAATAATAAAGTAAAAAATTATTGTAATCAACTTTTCTTTATTTTCACTTTCACTATTTTTGTAACTACCTTCATAATCATATATGTGGTAAAATAAAACTATATCAGGAGGCAATATGAGAAAAACAATTACCAAGATAAGTTATCTTTCTTTATTAGCAATCTTATCAATTTCAATCGTTGGATGTACAAAAAAAGTTACTTTTAACAATCATAGTCAAGATCAACAAGATTTTTTAAATGGAAGTTATAAATATATCAGTAAATATGCAAGAGGAATAGAAGAAAAAAGTAAACCTGTCCCTGTTAACTTAAGTTGGGATGAATTTGGTGACAACAACTACGAATTCTTTTTAAGCAAAGATAAAAATTTTGCAAATATTGAGAGAAATTATCAAACAAATACAAATTATATTGATGTTAATAACCTAGAGATCAATACTAACTATTATTGGTATGTTACTTCAAATAATCAATCAACAAAAGTAAAAGAATTTGTCATCGATACTTTAGCCCCTAGAAGTTTAGATATCGAAGGATTAACTAACGCAAGAGATTTAGGTGGATATAAGACGATAAATGGAAACTATACAAAGCAAGGCTTAATCTATCGTACAAGTAGATTAAATGAAAATGAAACCACCGACAATCTTATTACTGAGCAAGGTATTTTAGAGATGAAAAATAATTTAAAGATCAAGTCAGAATTAGATTTAAGAAAAGTTAGTAATAATGAAAATGGAGGGATTACCTCTAGCCCTCTTGGTGACGATGTCAATTATTATTCTCTACCAATGTCTTCTGGTGGAAATATAATTTTACTTAATAAAGATTCTTTAAGAGATGCTTTTAAAATACTAGGCAATAAAGACAATTATCCTTTGTTTATCCATTGTAGTATCGGAACTGATAGAACAGGAATGATTTGCTTTTTAATCAACGCATTGTTAGAAGTTGGTGAAGAGGAATTATATAAAGATTATCTATATTCTAACTTTGGTAACATCGGTGGAAGTAGATCTTTCTCAACTATCGACACCTACATAAAAACAATTAATCAATATGGAAAAGGATCGACATTCAAAGAGAAAACCATCTCCTATTTAACTAGTGACGATATTAATGTTGACATTAAAGATATCGAAAACTTAATTGAAATCATGGCAAAATAAATTTCATTTCCAGTATAAAAAATAGATATTAGACCCGGATGAATGTTTATTTCAATTTCTGGGTGATTTTCATAGAAAGCATGTGCAAAAGCATTAATAACCATTTCTCTTATTGCTTTAATAGGGTCATCGTGTAAACATGATATTAACTCAAAAATAAGGGTTGAAACTCACCAAAATCGTTTTTTTAACTAGTTTTTACCCCTATTTAGATATTAAAAAACTTTGACATTTTGTATCAAAGTCGTTCTTTCAATTTGGTGCGGCCTATGAGACTTGAACTCACACGAAATTAATCATACGCCCCTCAAACGTACGCGTCTACCAGTTCCGCCAAGGCCGCAATGCCTTTTTATTATATGAAAAGCACTATGAAAAAACAATAAAAATTTAATAATTAATCCTTATTCTACATCCATATTTTTTCTACAAATAATTTCATCTCTTTCAAGAGCTTTAAGCATGATCTCAGAGCTAGCCATATTTGTAGCAAGAGGAGTATTAGTGACATCGCAAAGTCTTAATAAAGCAGATACATCTGGTTCGTGAGGTTGCGCAGTTAATGGATCTCTTAAGAAAATAACTAAATCTAATTGACTATTTGCAATCATCGATCCGATTTGTTGATCGCCGCCAAGAGGTCCTGACTTCATACGATAAATCTTTATTCCCGTTTCCCCCATCACCATGGTTCCTGTAGTTCCGGTTGCATATATTTCATGTTTTGCTAAAACATCCTTGTATTTTATAGCTAATTTAATCATATCTGATTTTTTCTTATCGTGGGCTATTAATGCTATTCTCATTTTAATTTATCTCCTTACTTCAATTTTAAACGAAAAGTAAAAAAAAGACAATATACTAAAAAAAGCATATTTCTATGCTCTTTTTTATATATTATCAATTAATATTTAGAAATATCTATTCCACTTAAATATCTATTTAAAGGCTTTACAATCTTCTTAACTGTTCCATCGACAAATGGATTATTTAAGTGAGCTTTTTCAAGAAGTTGAGTGAATGGATATTTTCCACCTAACTTACATAACTTAACATACTTTTTCCAAGTTTTATCGTGATTCTTTTCGTTTTCAATAAAGAATTGGAATGCTACCACTTGGGCTAAAGTATAGTCAATATAATAGAAAGGTGAACCAAAGATATGGCTTTGTCTCATCCAATATCCTCCTTCATTTAGAACTGGAGCTTCATCATATTTTTTATGAGGAAGATATTTCATTTCGATTTCACGCCATTTTGCGCATCGATCTTTATGAGTTACCTCTGGATTTTCATAAACCCAATGTTGGAATTCATCGACCGCTACACCATATGGAATAAAGGTAATTGCGGAAGCTAGATGAGCATAGCGATACTTTTCTTCATTTCCTCCAAAGAAAAGACTCATCCAAGGATAGGTGATAAATTCCATGCTCATGGAGTGAATCTCACAAGCTTCGTAAGTTGGACTACGATAAGAAGGACACTTAATATTTCTAGACATGTATCCTTGGAATGCATGACCAAATTCGTGAGTTAATACATCGACATCGCCAGAAGTGCCGTTAAAGTTTGAGAAGATGAATGGAGCTTTATATTTAGGAAGATACGTCATATATCCTCCACCCGCTTTTCCAGGTCTAGTCTCTAAATCCAAAAGTTCATATTCTCTCATAAATTTAAAGAATTCATCAGTCTCTTTAGATAATTCATGATACATTTTTTGAGCTTGCTCTACCATAAAATCCTTATCTCCATTTGGATGAGCATTCCCTGATAAGAACATTAAATTATAATCGTAGAATTGTGGATTATTAATACCTAATCTCTTTGCTTGTTCTTTAAATAATTTATTGGTAAAAGGAACTAAATCGCGATATATTTGGTCACGATATCCTTTAACCATATTTTTATCATAATCAGTTCTTCCTAAACTCTTATAGCCTAATTCAACAAAGTTTTCATATCCTAATTTATGAGCCATTTGAGTTCTTACTTTTACCATCTTATCGTAGATTTCGCCGATCTTTTCATTGTTATCTTCAAAGAATTTTGCAGATAGTAAGCTAGCTTCTCTTCTTTCTTCTCTATCTTTACTTTGAGCGTGTTTTGATAATTGAGAAAGGTTACATACTTCTCCATGGAAATCTATTTGAGCGCTGGCGATAAGCATCGTATATTCGCTATCTAATCTATTTAGTTCTTGAAGTTCAGGGACAATCTTTTCATCAAAGCAATCTAAGGAATTTTGAACCATGACAAAAAGGTACTCCCCCCATTCTTTTTCTAGTTCTTTTCTAAATTTCGCATTGATTAATTCTTTATTAAAACGATTGAATAAACTAGAAATAAGTGGGGTGATTTCATCTAGCATTTGCTTATTCTTTTGGTTAGTTTTATCTTTAGTATCTAAAGTATACTTCACTTCTCCAATTGTAAGATTAGTTTCTAATTCATCACTAAATCTATTAATCTTCTTCAATGCATTATTTTGCTCTTCAAAAGAAGAAGCATTTTTAAATTCATCGATAAGTTGATTAAATTTATTAGATAAATTCTCCATGTTAATTCTTTTAAATTTTAATTCCGAAAATTTTTTCATTATTTGATCTCCTTGCTATTTTCATTAATCTGTTTCTTTTTTTGAATTTTAAATATTTTTGAAATCGGTCTAAATGGAATAAAACCAACCCAATAGTTATATGCCCATACATTGTTATTATAGGTCAATATCATATGACGATATTGCTTTTCAACATCATCAATTGAATCGCTTAAAGTTATATAGCGCTTATTGTCTTTCAAAAAACTATTATCAGCAATCTCTTTTAATGTATTTGTACACTCATTAATTCTTTTACCTACTGTTTTTCTTTCAAATGTCGTAAAACTATTAAAATTTGGCTTATCGGTAATATTGAATTCATCTTTTACTTCTGAAGGTAGTTCAATTCCATTTTCTAGTAAAAACTTAGCTAATACATTAGCAACATCAAATTTTTGAGCCAGTATTATATTGATGCTAACCTTATTCCTACCTATTTTATTTTTTAACACAAATAGTAAAATTAATACGACGACTATCAACAATAGCCACAAAGCGATTATTCCGCCTAAACAGCATAATAAAATTATCAACCATTCTTGCATATTTATTTCACCTCGTTAATAAATATATATTACATTTCAAGAAAATAAAATTCAATTATATAAAACTATTTATAAATTATTTTGTTTATTCAATCTTTTTTTCTAGTAATAGAAAGACTTAATGATTAAAATAAGTTATGGAATTATCTAAAGAAAGGAACTAGTGTCACATGCAGTATAAACAAGGAGACATAGTATTAGGAACTGTAAGTGGAATTCAGCCTTATGGCGCTTTCATTAAACTAGATAACTCCGAGCAAGGATTAATTCACATTTCAGAAATTTCTAGCTACTTTGTAAAAAATATCGAAGACTACGTTAAAGTGGGCCAAAAGATAAAAATAAAAGTATTAGAAGTTTTAGAAGATAAAAATCTTTACCGTTTTTCATTAAAGCAAGTAGGGACTAGATATCGTCAAAACGTAAGAAATTTCAAATCAATTAATCCCAAGAAAAGGTATAAAATTCCTCTTGATCAACAAGATTTCACTCCATTAGAGGAAAATCTTGATCGTTGGATTAAGGAAGAATTAAAGAAAATAGGAGAAGAAAAAAATGATTAAAGTAGATTTGTCTCATACAGTCACGCCAATACCTCTTGAAGCATATATTCAAGACGTAAAATCAATTGATAAGAAAATCAAAGAAAGAACAGGATTAGGAGGAGATTTCTTAGGTTGGACCACATGGTTTAAAGACTATGATAAAGAAGAATTTGAAAGAATTATTAAAGCCGCAGAAGAAATCCAAGAAAAATATGAAGTTTTAGTTGTCGCTGGTATCGGCGGTTCTTACTTAGGAGCAAGATGCGCAATAGAAGCACTAAATGGATTATTTCCTACTAACAAAGTTAAAGTAATCTTTGTTGGAAATACTTTATCTAGCTCTTACGTTGCTCAAGTTCTTGAATATTTGAAAGATAAAAAATTTGCAATCAACGTCATTTCTAAATCAGGAACCACTACAGAAACTTCTATTTCATTTAGATTACTAAAAGAATTATTAATTTCTAAAGTAGGTGAAGAAGAAGCTAATAAAGCAATCTTTGCTACAACCGATAAAAAAAGAGGTGCATTAAAACAAGAAGCCGATGCAAAAGGATATCAAACTTTCGTCATTCCAGATGACATTGGAGGAAGATATTCAGTATTTACCGCAGTGGGATTACTTCCTATTGCAGTTGCTGGTTTAGACATCAGAAAATTTATGCAAGGTGGCTACGATGCAATGGTTGAACTTGATAATCCAGATGTATTATCTAATGAAGCGTATAAATATGCAGTAGCAAGACACTACTTATACAACAACAATAAATCAGTGGAAATGTTTATCACTTATGAGCTCCAACTTGCGCAACTAGGTGAATGGTTTAAGCAATTATTTGGTGAATCTGAAGGAAAAGATCACAAAGGAATTCTTCCTGATTCTGCTACTTTCTCTACCGATTTACATTCCCTTGGTCAATTCATCCAAGAAGGTAGTCCAATATTATTTGAAACTATTTTAAATGTTGAAGAACCTCAAAATGATGTAACAATAACAAAAGATGACAATGACCTAGATGGCTTAAATTATCTTTCAGGCAAGAAGTTATCTTATGTAAATAAAAAAGCATTTGAAGGGACATTAGCCGCTCATGAAGTAGATGGAAATATTCCTAACATAATTATCAATCTTCCAAAGATGGATGAATATAATTTAGGCTATTTATTCTTCTTCTTTATGAAAGCTTGTGCCATGAGCGCTTACTTAATCGACATCAACCCTTTCAATCAACCAGGAGTTGAAATTTACAAAAAGAGAATGTTTAAACTTCTTGGAAAGCCTCAAGCAAAATAAAAAGAATTATTACAGGCATTTTTTATAAATGAATTAATATTTTTCAAAAAAAGAATTGACTTATTTTTCTTAAATTGATATATTATTAAAGCGTTGTAAAAAACGCCTATAAAATGGAAGTTTAGCTCAGCTGGGAGAGCGCTACCCTTACAAGGTAGATGTCACAGGTTCGAGCCCTGTAACTTCCACCATTTGGGAGAATAGCGAAGTGGCCAAACGCAGCTGACTGTAAATCAGTTCCTCTTCAGGTTCGGTGGTTCAAATCCGCCTTCTCCCACCATCTCATTGGGGTATAGCCAAGCGGTAAGGCACTAGACTTTGACTCTAGCATTTCGCTGGTCCGATTCCAGCTACCCCAGCCAATTTGATTGATTCACTAGCTCAGTCGGTAGAGCACTTGACTTTTAATCAAGGGGTCTGGAGTTCGAATCTCCAGTGAATCACCATTTGATGCCCGGATGGCGGAATAGGTAGACGCACAAGACTTAAAATCTTGCGACCTTCGCGGGTCGTGCCAGTTCGATTCTGGTTCTGGGCACCATTTCTAGAGGACACAAGCGATACAAAAAATATCGCTTTTTTCTTTGCTTTTTTGCACTTTTTAGAGTGAATTTTGAATTGTTGCAAAATTCCGTGGTGACTGTTATCGGATCTAATGCGGCCTTAATTACTCATTCTGATTATGCCTTCTTTTTTTGGGGAATAAACGATTCTACTCACGAAGTTGTTGGAACTACATTTGATTGGAATATAGAACCAAAAATATTTATCCTTGCATAAATTTTAAGTTCGACGAATTTTACCATAAAGGAAAAAGAGTAGTTGTATTAATTGTGCCAGCCGCGAAGAACATTCCTACTTCCTTTAAGGATATAAGATATACTAGAATTGGATCTAGTCTAGAAAGCCTTTTACGATATCCAGAAAAAGAAGCTGAAATTTAGAATTGTTTGAATCATAAAGAAGATTCTCTTGAAACGATTGTTTCACAATATCAAGATTTATCTTTTAATTCTCTTATAAATTATTATTCATCAAAAGGTATCTTTTTGAATTTAGATACATTTAAAGAAAATTTAGGTTTATTAACTGATGATGGAAAATATAATCTACTTGCGCAATTATTATCAGATAATTCACATATTAATATTAGAGTAGCTGTTTTTGCTGGAAAATCTAAAGCAGATCCCATGTTTTCTGTCAAAGAATTTGGAATGATAAATTTACTGCTATCCTTAGATAAAGTTTTAGATTATGGGGATACTTTTAATATTCCACAAGCTGATGAAAGAAATAGAATCGTAACAAGAAAAGATATATTCCTTTTTGATGCTAATGCATATCGTGAAGCAATAATTAATGCGTTTGTTCATAATGATTGGACGACAAATAACGCACCTATGTTTACATTTTATTCAGATAGAATTGAGATTTTATCTCATGGTGCCCTTTCTCCAAAACTTACAATAGCAGATTTTTATAAAGGAAAAAGTGAACCTAAAAATAAAAAACTTTCTGACATTTTTATCCAATTGCATATTAGCGAAAGAACAGGACGAGGAGTTCCAACAATTTTGAATAGTTATGGTGAAAAAGCTTTTGAATTTGCTAATAATTGGATTCAAGTTACGATCCCATTTAATTTTATAAATGTTGTAGATTATCAAATTTCTCCGAATGTGGTTAATATTAGTGGTGAATATGTGGTTAATAAAAGTTTAAACAAAAGTCAAATTTTAATTTTAAAATCTTTGAGAAACAACCCAACTATAACTATTGAAGGTATTTCTAGAGAGACAGGGTTAGGTCATACAGCAATTCAAAATAACTTGAATAAACTACAAAACATTAACATTATTAAACGAAACGGATCAAGAAAATCGGGTTATTGGGAAGTTTTAAAATAGATATTTTTCTTGTACTGAATAAATAATATTTAATTTTTATTAGATAAATTGTATTTACGTAATCGATATGTTGTTCATCGTATTTAATTACACGCATTTTCTTATTTTTATATTTATTATGTGCTAAATAGACATGTTTGATGAAATTACTCTGATGTAAAAGTCAGAGTTTTTCTTTTTTCATTAAAATTGCACATCAATTTAATTTTTTTGTATTTATCTGTGCAAATTTAATTTGTTTTTGCACATAAAATTATTATAATAATAATAGGAGTTGATAATAATGAATCTAAAAAAAGACTTTCACAATCTATCGCAATTAGAATTTAACAATAAAATAGCATCACTAAAGAATGAAAAAAGCACTATTAACTTTTTTTCTTTTGATAGAGGTTACTTTTATTATCCTACAGTTAATATAGTTGAAAAAATCTACGAACTAGATAAAAAAATCGATATATTCATTTCTTTTTTTAATTCCTTTGATGACTTTTCAAAGAATCAAATTATTCAATCATATTTGATTTGTGAACTTAAATCAACTAATGAAATAGAAAATATCTACTCAACTAGGCATGATATAGTTTATTTGATGAATAAAATCGAAAGTGAAAACAAAAATAGCAAAAAAATAAAGTCCTTACTTAATGCTTATCGTTCCTATTCAAATTATTTTCAGATCAATTCTTTAAAATCTATTAGAGAAGCATATGACAAAATCATTCTTCCAACATTAGATTCTAAAGATGATTATCCAGATGGCCATTTATTTCGAAAAAATAGCGTGGATATTACCAATGGCATCTCTATTGTTCATAAAGGTTTTTCTAATGAAGAAAAGATTATTCTCGGCCTTGAAGAATTTATAAAAATCTATAACAATAAGGAAATCAATTATTTGTTAAGAGGATTGATTTCCCATTTTATGTTTGAAACTATTCATCCATTTTACGACGGAAACGGTAGATTAGGTCGATATTTATTTTCCTTATTACTTATGAAGGAGAAAGAATATATCTTAGGTCTTACTGTTTCAAACGCTTTTGCTTCTAATAAAGAAAAATACTATAAAGCGTTAGAGGTGGGAAGGTCCTATGATCAAGGTGGGTGCATCAATGAATATATTGAAGAATGCATATCTTTACTATCAAAAAAAATTGAAGAGTCTATCAAAGAATTATCTAGTCAAAAAGAATACTTGGACATGTATGTTCAAAATAATAAATATACCAAAAAAGAACAATTAATTTTTAAAATCTTACTAAGTGCAAGCAAATTGTCAATTTATGGAATATCGATGGAAGAATTAATTATTTATAGTAAATCTAGTAGAAGGACAATCATCTATGCATTAAACAAATTTAAGAATCATTATTGTATAAAAAAACAACCGTTTGGAAAAAAAGTCTTTTATAGTTTTGATTTAGACACGTTTAAATAATTGAAAAAATCTCACTTAAAATAATCAATATTTAAAAAAAACTAGTTAAATACTTACTAAATGTATATAATATCTTTCGAGGTAATCAAAATGACTATTGAAGAACAAATTGAAATGACTTTAGATAAAATCCGCCCATTCATTCAAAGAGATGGCGGAGATGTGATATTCGATTCATTTATCGATGGAATCGTCTATGTAAAAATGGTTGGAGCTTGTGAAGGCTGCAGTTTAATCGATGATACATTATCTTCTGGTGTAGCGGTGATTTTAAAAGAAGAAGTTCCAGGAGTAATGGAAGTTTTATCAGTAGACCAAAAGCCTAATAAATAAATTAAAGCCAAGTTAATTTTCTAATTCCATAATTTTCTACAAGATAATTATGGATTTTTTTTATTCTAGACATCATTTTATCTACATTATTAAAATAAGTGGAGATTCCTTCTATTATATCTCCTCTTTTTTGATAATTCTTTTCTAAAAGATCAAAAATTTTTGTCGGATATAGTAATCTAGCAAAAAAGATGCTCACTTCTTTTGGGTTAACATTATTACTAATAAAATAAGAGATTAATTCTTGATCATCTATTTCTTCATTCTTATATAGTTCAGCAATGTCTCTTAAAGGAGAATCGACTATTAGATTAAATGGATTAAGTAAATCGTATGAATTTAGCGATAACCTTTTATGAGTTAAAGTTGTGATTTTCACATTATCCCCAAAATCAATGATTGTATCTTGCAGATAGCTAATTGCATTATTAGCCATTCCTATAGAATGAATTACACAAATGATGAGCATTTGATAATAGTAATCTTCAACCTTTATCGATGGTATAACTTTCTCTTCAATGAAATTAACTTTATCAATCCATCGATTTTTAATAGAGGATAATTTTACTTTATCATCCATTCTCATATTATCTTGATGCATCTTTAATACATCATTAAAGGTTACATTAAAAACTTCCACACCAACAAGAGATACTTCTTTGAATTCTGACATAGCAATCAATTTATCATCGCGAGTAGGGACTATATAGGCTTTTTTATTATATAAAGATGATGATAAAGAAATAATAAACGCGTTCATCTCTTCAGTCTCAAGTGGATTTTTCGTATTTCTTTCCACGACGAATTTAAAGCCATCATATAAAAACTCTTGTTCATCTTTATCAAGAAGATAACCATATACATCATAGATAAAGCTTTTCATATTTCTTCCACCTCAATTACATAAGAAGATGCTCCTTCAATATAATGGCTTCCAAATAAATAAGAAGGAACTTCTCCTTCAATCATCATGATGCTTAAAGGAATCTTTATATCAATCTTGTCTAATTTCTTCGTAAGAGGCAAAATCAAAGAAAAATCAAAAGAAAGAAGCATATTTAAACTAACTAAAGCATTGTTGATTCCAAACTCTTCAACAACCATATCGCTACTAGCTAGAACATCGCTAGCAAGAGTAAACTTAACCGGATATTTATTTCCTAGAAATGAAAAGAAAATGCTATTGTAAATTTTTCCAAATTCCATTTCAAAAACTATTCCTGAGCAATTGTATTTCTTTTGTAATGAAGAATCCATCAAAGAAGAATAATCGCTATTATTAATGTTTTCTAAAACATTAACGACATAAGAAGATAAACTACCTACTAAAGAATTTAATTGATTTACATCATAACTCACGTATTCTTCTTTTGAATAACTAATGTTAAAATCGCTTGTCTGTAAACGATCAAATACCACTTGATTAACAATTCTAGTCACTAAACTTTTAGATTGAACTAGAGCTAGAGATTCATAAGTTTCATTAACTCCTTTTTTTATATAAGAAAAAAAGAAAGAGACGCTAGTGATTAAAATAATTAATGTAAAAGTTACTCTAGTTAAAAAAGAAATACGCATCTAGTTACCTCTAAGTAAATATATGCGTATTAATTTTTATTTAATGAATAAATTTTCTTTTCGATTTAAAATGATAAATCCTTTTTTATTATATACATCTTTTCGATTATATTTAATTGGGGTTAAGTCAGGTTCAGCAAAAATTCCTCCTGCTTCAGTTACTATAATCTGACTCGCAGCTGTGTCCCATTCCTTTGTATTAGGACTTAATCTATAAGAAAGTTCGGCTAGTCCATGAGCAATTCTACAAGCCTTTAAGGAAGAGCCTACTTTTTCTACTTTTGCAATTCGGCCTTTATTTTTTTCAATTATTTCTAATTCTTCTTTTGTAGTATGAAAATGAGAAGTTAAAATAGTTAAGTTATCTAATTTATCATTAGCGTGAATTTTAATAGCTTTTTCTTCATCTTTTTGATAATAAGCACCTTGATTTTTAATTGCAAAGTAAATCTCGTTTGTCGCTGGAATAGATACAACTCCACATACTACTTCATGCTTATAGACTAAACCGATATTTGTCGTAAATTGATCGTCTTTGGCAACGAAATCTTTAGTTCCATCAACTGGATCAACAACAAATACGTAATCTTTATCTAACCTTGATAAATCATCATCGCTCTCTTCGGTTAAAAAACCATAACTAGGAAATAGATTACCTAAGTATTCTCTAATGATTTTATCTGCATTTTTATCGGCTAGAGTGACTGGAGAGTCATCATTTTTTATTTCTACTTTAAAATCTTGATGATATATTTCTAGGATCTTTTCTCTAGCTATTTTACTAGCTTCTATCATCGCTTCTAGTTCTTTTTCAAACATCTTAATTACCTCTAGCTTTTTTGTCTAATACTTCTAAGACGTATTTATAATCTTCTAAAGCATCAAGTCGACATCCAGATGCGTGAAGGTGGCCTCCTCCATTAAAAGTGGAGGCTACTTCTTGAACGTTAATATCTTTACTTCTAAGTTCTACTCTTACCATTCCTGTTGGACTTTCTGAGAAAAATACCCAAGCTGGACTTCCTTTAATATTTGCAATCGAATTAACTTGGGAAGCAGCAAGGTTATAATCGACATCTAACTTTTTTAATGTTTCTTTTGAAAGCACTAAAAAGACGACATTCTCTTTGGTTTTCTTATAATTTGAATAAACATATCCTTTAAAGCGAAGCATCTTTTCTTCAACTTCATATAACACGTCATACAAAGTTTGGCAATCGATTCCTGTATCAACTAATTTACTAGCAATTAAATAAGTAGAAGATTTAATTGGTTGAAATAAAAATCTTCCCGAATCAGTAACTAATCCTAAAAATAATCCTAATGCTGCTTCTTTTGTAATAATAGCGCCATTTTCTAATAGAATATTAGTTATTAATTCTGTACAAGATATTTTATTGGTGTCCACTAATTCAGGGTTTCCAAAATGTTCTTGAGCGATGTGATGGTCAATTTTAATTACATCTAACGCTAACTTAAATCTTTGATCTTCCACTCGATCTTGATTTGAAGTATCGACTACGATTGCTAAAGAGTTTTTTATCGTGTCATCATCTACTTGATCTAAACTTCCCATTAACGAAAAAAGTTTAGGGTAGCCAGTTCCTACTATAAATACTTTTTTGTCTTGAAAGTTATCTAAAATTGCATTCTTTAGCCCAATTTGTGATCCATAGCAATCTCCATCAGGATTGATGTGACCAAAGATTACAATCGAATCATAGCTTTTAATTCTATTCCATATTTCTTTATACATTTTTACTATGCTATATCTCATCCTAACAATATAGCTTTCCTTTCTTTTTTAGAGAGGATGAAGTGAAAAAATAAGAGTCCTATTGGACTCCTATAATTATATTTTCTAGAATGCTTTACCAATGCATCCGAATACTTTGCATTTAGCTTCAACTACTTCGCCAATTGCTTTTTTACCAGGTCCAATTACTTTACGTGGATCGTAAACTTTTGCATCGTTAGCGATCACTTCTCTAACCTTGCTAGCCCAAGCAATTTGACATTCTGTATTGACATTAATTTTCGCGGTTCCTCGATCAATTGCTTTTCTTAATTGTTCATCAGGAATTCCAGATCCTCCGTGTAAAACTAAAGGCATTTGTAATAATTCATTGATTTCTGCCATTTCTTTAAAACCAAGTTTTGGTTCACCATGATATGGTCCATGAACTGATCCAAGAGCTGGTGCTAAAGCGTCGATATGAGTTCTATCAACTAAGATTTTACATTCATTCTTATCTGCATACATCGTTTCTGCGACAACGTCATCTTCTTGTCCGCCTACTTTGCCAAGTTCAGCTTCAACGGAAGCTCCTCTTAAATGAGCATATTCAACTACTTTGTTAGTAATTTCAATGTTTTCTTCAAATGCGTGATGAGAAGCATCGATCATAACTGAAGTAAATCCAGCATCGATAGCCGCTTTGCAGTTTTCAAAAGATGAGCCGTGATCTAAGTGTAATGCAACTGGAACTGTAATATTTTTATCGATAATATATCCTCTTACCATTCCAACGATTGTATTCCAACCACCCATATATCTCATTGCTCCTTCAGAGACTCCTAAGATAACTGGTGCTTGTAATTCTTGACATTTATCAAGAATAGCGCCTGTCCATTCAAGGTTATTGATATTGAATTGACCTACTGCGTAATGTCCTTCTCTTGCTTTAATAAGCATTTCTTTCATAGAAACTAGTGCCATAGTATTTTTATACCTCCTAATACTAAACAACAATATTATATCACTTTAAGAAGAAGTTGACTATAGCTCGTCATCAGATTCTTCTTCGCTTTCATATTCAGAATCTTCATCGTCTTCTTCGTCAGAATTTTCTTCATTTTCTTCTTCTTTATAAAGTTCTTCATCCTCTTTTTCAACAAGAAGATCTTCTGGATTTTTATAATCGCCTTCATCATCTTCATCAGTATAGCAATCGCTCATATCAATGTGAACTTTATCAAAAGTATATTTTTCTCTTAAATCCCAATTGTTATCTCCAAGATTAACAAATCTTCCATCAGTTAATAAAGCAGTATAAAATTTACCGATTTTTCCTTGTTTATCTTCTGGATTTTCCCCTTCTTCTTGGTTTACTTTTACCCAAAGATCTTGAAAAAATATTGGGTTTTTACTATTGCTTATTACTTCATAAGCGACATCTAATAATGATTTTTTCATAAATATTCCTCCTCTTACATTTTTTCTGGAGCGCTTACTCCAATTAAATCAAGTGCATTTCTCATTACTATTCTACTTGCATCCGCTAAAGCTAGACGAGATGAAGTTAATTCCTTATTATTTTCATCAATCACTCTACATTCCGTATAAAATTCATGAATTGCAGTAGCTAATTTTTGAATGTAATTTGTCATTTTATATGGTGCTCTTAACTCAGCGCTTTGCTTAACTTCTTTAGGGAAGTCAACAAGAATTTTTAATAGGCTCGTCTCTTTTTCATGCGTTAAGTTTTTACCTTCATAATCAAGTTGATAAGATTTACCCTTTTCTAGCACGGCGCAAAGTCTAGCGTGAGCGTATTGAGCGTAATAGACTGGATTAGATGATTCCATCTTACTTGCTAAATCTAAATCGAAATCAAGGTGAGAAGAAGAAGCTCTCGATACAAAGAAATATCTTACAGCGTCAACTCCTACTTCATCGCAAAGTTCCTTCATGCTGACTGCATTTCCAGTTCTCTTGCTCATCTTATATTCTTGCCCATCTTTGAACAAACGAACCATTTGAATAAGCTCGATATCTAAAGCATCTTTTGAATATCCAAGCATCACTAAACTAGATTTCATTCTTTCGATGTAGCCGTGATGATCGGCTCCTAAGCAATCAATCAATTTATCAAATCCTCTTTGAAGCTTGTCTTGATGATAAGCAATGTCAGGAAGTAAGTAAGTATATGCCCCATCGCTTTTAATTAACACTCGATCTTTATCATCACTTATTTGGGTTGTTCTTAAGAAAGTTGCATTGTCTTTTTCATAAATATACGGTTTTAACTCTTCAAGGACTTTTTCAACTTTTCCAGCATTTCTAATAGCTAATTCGCTAGTGAAGACATCAAATGTTACCCTAAAATCTTTTAAATCTCTTATTAACTTTTGAAGTTCTAATTCCGTTCCTCTAGTTTTAAAATAGTTAAATGCTTCATCGCTATCTTTTAAGTATTTGTCGCCAACTTCATTAACCATAACTTTAGCGATTGCAATTAAGTCTTCTCCATGATAACCATCTTCAGGTAATTCTAGAGAATTATCATCTAATAGTTGATGGTATCTTACTCTCAAAGATTTAGCTAAATTATTAATTTGATTACCCGCATCGTTAACGTAATATTCTCTTGTTACATTATATCCAGCCTTCTTATATAATCTACAAATGCTATCGCCAATGGCCGCCCCTCTAGCGTGGCCTAAATGTAAATCTCCAGTAGGATTTGCCGAAACGAATTCAACATTGATTTTTTCTTCGTGTTTTTCATTTGACTCACCATAATGTTCATCTTGAGTAACAATCGTTTTAATCACGGAAGAAAGTGAGGTGCTTTTAACAAAGAAATTGATAAATCCTGGCCCTGCTATTTCTATTTTTAAAATAAAATCTGCATTGAGGTATGATACTAAGCTAGTAGCAATTTCTCTTGGAGATTTATGAAGAGACTTAGCAAGTTGAAGAGCGATTGTTGAAGCGTAATCGCCATTATTTTTATCTTTGCACCTTTCAATTACAATTGAGTCTAAAGAAACCTCAACTTGTAAATTTAAAAGTCCTTCCTTAATCAATTCTTTTAATTTTAGTTCGATATCTAACATGCTTTTTCTACCTCGCAATTTATTTCTACTGTATTTCTAGTCAATGGTTGATTCAAATCATTTGGATTAAACAAATCGTAATCTAAGATGATATGATCTTCTAGAATTTCTATTTTATGAGTTTTTGTGGATAATTCTAGGTTCGTTTTTTCATCAAATTTATAAATGCATTTTGATGTGGCGTTTTCTTCTAGTTCCAAATATAAATTAACATTGGAATTTCTTTCTTGAATGATAACTTTATCTTTTGAAAAATCAATTGAAATCATTAAAGCTCCCGATTCTTCATTAAAAAAACGATAAAGGTTAGTTTTTAAATCAAAGTCTAATGAAACTACTTCTCCGAAGAAATGTTCTTCAGCTTCTTCATTAGTTGAATAATCTTTTACATGAAGTTTTAATTTTGACAAAAGATTCGCCATCTATATCACCAAAGGTGATTATATAATAACCTTTTATCAAATAAAAGACTAAGTTATCGTTTTTCATAAATATTTAATATTTATGCATGATAAAAAGTATAAAAATAAGCATTTTTCTAATACTTATATTTGAGGTGATTAAAATGAAAAAGTTTTTCAAAATAAGCATTTTTTTATTAGTTTTTTTATTAACGGGCTATTTTCTTATTTTCTTATTATCGCCTAGCATATATTTAAATCACCTTTACGAAATTGAAATCGACGATAAAAATGATCAGCATATCTATTCATTGCTTAAATCTAACATTTCAAATTATGTCACATTAGAAGAGGTTAGCAATGAATTTATAACAACGATCGTCGAAGTGGAAGATAAGAGGTTCTATTCCCATAAAGGACTTGATTATTTAAGGATTGGGAAAAGTTTTTTTGAAAATTTTAAATCTAATAGAATTACTCAAGGAGGTTCAACCATTACTCAGCAAGTAGCAAAAATGGCCTATTTAGATAATTCAAAGACATATTCTAGGAAATTTAAAGAAGCGATTTATGCAAAAAAGATTGAAGAAAAATATACAAAAAAGGAAATATTAGAAATGTATATTAATAATTGTTATTTCTCTCACAATATCTATGGAATCTTTTTAGCTTCTTCTTATTACTTTAACAAAAAACCAATTGAATTAAATTTTAGCGAATCCGCTCTTCTAGTAGGAATAATTTCTTCTCCAAATAATTTATCTCCTGACATCAACTATTCTTCCTCGATAAAAAAGCAGCAACAAATCTTAGCTCTACTTTATGAAAATAATATTTTAAATGTTGAAGAATATTACAAAGAACTAAATAGACCTTTAAATTTCTCTTTTCGCTTTGATGAATTTTCTTCAAACTTAATGTACTATCAAGAAGGAATAAATCTTCAACTTAAAGAACTAGGCTTATATCAAGATAGCTATTTACGACAAGGAATCAAAGTGCAATCTAATCTAGATATAAATGTTTATAATAAAGTAAATAAAATAGTTAAAAAGCATCAAAAAAATGCAAAAAATGACGAAATTGCTATTGTAATAATGAAACCTTATTCTAACGAAATACTTACCTTAATCGGCGGATTTGACTTTAATAAATCAGAATATAATCGGGCTTTATATAGCAAGAGGCAAATTGGTTCAACCATCAAGCCGTTTCTCTACTATCTTGGTTTAAAAAATGGAATGACTCCTCTTTCTAAATTCTATAGTAAAGAGACGACCTTTAATATCGATGGAATCGGAGAATATTCGCCAAAGAATGCTTCAGGGTTTTACGCAAATAGAAAGATCAATATGGTAGAAGCTTTGGCTCTAAGCGATAATATCTACGCGATTAAAACCACACTACTTGTCGGTTCATCCTCATTAAGCAATCTACTAGAACAATTCAACATTAAATGTGAAGAAGTTAATCCCACCCTTGGTTTAGGCTCGATATCAATTACTCCTTTAGAATTAACTTCCATGTATAATGCTTTAGCTAGTGAAGGAACTTATTATAAGCCTAGTTTTATCAAAAAAGTAAGTTTACAAGATCAAACAATATTAGATCAAGTTAAGACTAAATCTAAAAAAATATTATCCACACACGAGACTTTAATCATCAATCACCTTTTAAAATCTCCTTTTGACTCCTCTTTAGCAAGTTATACCTATCCTTCTTTATGCTCATATAAAACCACTCATACATTCGGAGGTAAAAGTGGATCAACTAATAGCACTAACTGGGTAGTTGGCTTTAATCCTAACTATACGATAGGAGTTTATGTCGGTAATGATGAAAATAAAGAAATTACTTCTAAAAAGCTCGCTAAAACATTATTTAAAGAAATTGCTGATAGTTTATCAGAAGGTCAAAACGACATCTATTATGAGCCAGATTCAAACATGAAAAGAATCACTTTTTATAATAGTATCAACAAGAAAACTAGCTATTCATATTACATCGATAAAAACTAAAAGACCCTATAAAAGTTGTATTTACTTCATAGAGTCTTGTATAGCAATTATTTTTTTAGTCTTTCGATTACTTCTTCTTTTCCAAGAATATTGACGATATTGATAAGTTCGATTCCGTGAGTTACTCCGGTAAGTTTTAATCTAATTGGCATATAGAGATCTTTCCCTTTAACGCCAACTTTATTTTGCACATTTTTAAATGCTTGCTTTAAATTATCTTTATTAATCTCATCTAGCGAGTTTAATTCTTCGATAAAACTAGTAAATACTTTCTTAGAAGAATCTTTATTAACCATCTCGAGTTCTTCTTGATTAGTTATAGGGCTAGGAGAAACTATCGATTTTAAAGGTTCAACGATTTGTTCACCATATCCAAGTTCATCTTTATATAAATTAGCAATGCCTAAAATTTGTTCATCGCTTAAAGAAGAAATATCCATCGCTTTAGCCATGTGTGGCTTAATGAATTCAAGATATTCTTCGTCATTTAATAATTTAATATAATGGGAATTCATAAAAATCAAAGCTTTAGGATCAAACATTGAAGGGGATGTAGATAATCTTGAAGGGTCAAAAGCTTGGATTGCTTCTTCCATAGTAAAGAATTCCTTATTATCTTCTGGAGTCCATCCTAAAAGTAAAATAAAATTAAATATCGCTTCTTTTAAATAGCCAAGTTCTTTATATTGAGACATAAACTGAAGAATATTATGGTCTCTCTTTGAAAGTTTTTTTCCATTTTCATTGACAATGATAGTCATGTGGCCAAATTTTGGTGGTTCCCAACCTAGCATTTCATAAATAGCAATTTGTTTAGGAGTATTAGACAAATGTTCTTCTCCTCTTAATACGTGAGTGATATCCATCAAATGATCATCGATGACAACCGCAAAATTGTAGGTAGGAATTCCATTTGACTTCATAATGACAAAATCTCCGCCTAAATCATCGCAAGTGAAGCTTACTTTTCCTCTTACTAAATCATCAAAGACGATGGTGTGATTTTCTTTTAATTTAATTCTAATGCAAGGCTTCCTACCTTCTTTTTGATATTGTTCAATTTGCTCTTTAGTTAAATTTAAGCATTTTCGATCATATTTTGTTGCTTTGATTCCGGCGTTTAATTGAGCTTCTTTTCTTTCTTCTAACTCTTCATTTGTGCAATAACAATAATAGGCATCACCCTGTTTTACTAATTGTTCAGCATATTTTCGATAAATATCTAGCCTTTCCATTTGACGATATGGAGCGTATTTTTCATTAGGCTCATAAGGTGATTCATCTGGAATGATCCCAAGCCATTTTAAGTCGTTATATTGACTTTCTTCCCCACCTTCGATATTTCTTTCAATATCGGTATCTTCCACTCGAAAAATTAATTTTCCATGATACTTTTTAGCAAACAAATAATTAAATAGCGCCGAACGAGCTCCTCCAATATGAAGGTAGCCTGTTGGAGAAGGCGCATATCTTACTCTTACTTCTTTTTCCATTTTAATCTTCCTTTCTTATCATCACACAAGCGAAGCAAACAACAGCTTTACTTGTTCCTACTTCACCGCATTTTTCATTAGTTTGAGCTTTCACTGAAACATTTTCCATATCAGTTTCTAGTAAAAGAGCAATATTTTTTCTCATTTGTTCTATATATCCACTTAAGCGGGGTTTCTCAAGGACAACTACACAATCGACATTGTTAATTACATATCCTTTTTCTTTCACTTTTTGATAGCATTCTTTTACGATGATAGACGAATCTAAATCTAAATACTTATCGTCATTATCTGGAAAGAACCTACCTAAGTCACCAAGAGACAATGCTCCAAGGAGAGCTTCCGCAAGAGAGTGATATAAGCAATCTCCATCGCTATGAGAAACATTTCCTAACTCGAAAGGAATTTTTATTCCCCCTAAAACAAATGGGCGATTATTTCTTTCTAAGCGATGAATATCTCTACTAAACCCAATCCTATACATATCTCTTATCCTTTAAACATTAAATCTAATTAGCATGCAGTCTCCATCTTGAACCACATAGTTCTTGCCTTCACTTCTAATTTTACCAGCTTCTTTTAGATTCTTCTCACTTTTATATTCAAAAATATCATTGCAAGAATATACTTCCGCGCGGATGAACCCTTTTTCAAAATCGGTGTGGATGATTCCTGCACATTGAGGAGCAAGCATTCCTTTAGTAAAAGTCCAAGCTCGAACTTCATCTTCCCCCACAGTGAAAAAAGTCCCTAGGTTAAGTAGATGATAAGTCGTATTAACTAATCGATCTAGTCCACAAGAAGATACTCCAAGAGAATTTAAATATTCAATCTTCTCTTCGCCAGGAAGTTCCGCCAATTCGCTTTCAATATTTGCCGATATAGCAATTACTTCCGCATTTTCTTCTTGAGCAATTCTTTTAACTGTTTGATAATATGCAGAGTTATCTGGGTTGATGTAATCTTCTTCAGCAACATTAGCCACATAAATAACCGGTTTAATAGTTAATAAATTATACTGTTTAACTAATACTTTTTCTTCTTCAGTTAGTTCCACTCTTCTGACTGGGATATCATTTTCTAAAGCTTGTCTAAGCTTAGTTAATAAATTAAATTCCGCTACTGCGGATTTTTCCTTTGTCGTGTGAGCTTTTGTTTCCACCTTAGAGATTCTTTTAATAACTGTATCTAAATCGGCAAAAATCAATTCTAGATTAATAGTTTGAATATCTCTTTCTGGGTCGATAGAATTTTCTACGTGAATGATGTCGTTATCGTCAAAGCAACGAACGACGTGACAAATTGCATCGCACATTCTAATATTTCCTAAAAATTGATTTCCTAATCCTTCTCCCTTGCTAGCCCCTTTGACTAGACCGGCGATATCGATAAATTCAAAAGTAGTTTTGACTGTTCTTCTTGGATGAAATAATTCCACTAATTTATCGACTCTTTCATCATTTACTTCCACGATTCCAGAATTTGGATTAATCGTTGCAAAAGGATAGTTAGCCGCTTCTACGTGAGAAGCAGTAATCGCATTGAATAAAGTTGATTTTCCTACGTTTGGTAGTCCGACAATACCTGCTTTTAATGACATTTTATATTCCTCAAATCAATAAATAAGTTATTTATTGATATCTTTCGTTAAAAGAATACCACTAAAAAGAGTTTTTTAAAAGAAAAACAATTATTTGTTAATAAATATTAACAACTATTTGATAATCTCAATCAAATTATTCTTTCTTAAATGATAAATAGTAAAAAAATTAGTGATTAGATAAGATACTAAACTAACTAGAAAGATTACCATAAAAGGATAAATAGAGAAGCTAATTTTTCCAATGTTTGAAGTAACAAGAGGAATTAATATAAAAGATACTATTAAAGACAAATAACTAGTTATAATTCCTAAAAGGCATAAAATCCCACTTAAAATTAGATAAAAAGAAAAGATTGATGACCTGGTATATCCTAAAAAAGAATAAATAGCTATTTCCTTTTCTGTCTCTTTATAAAAAAGATAATTAACTAAAATCATCATCGATAAACTTGAAATCAAGGTAATTAACGAAAAGGATAGAAGAAAAAGTGAAAGATAATTCATTCCTTTATCAATCTGCGTCAAATAACTTTCCATTGGGTTAGTAAAAGAATAATCTAAATAATTGCCTTTTAATTTGTTGATTAATTCTTTAGGGGGAATCTTAGATTTAATTAACACTTTATCTATTTGTTGATCGGAAGAAGGGACTTTAAAAATAACATTAGAAAGAATTAAAGGAAAGAGGTTTTCTTGATAAATCTCTAATTTAGAGCTATCCACTATACCGACAATTTTAAACCGTTCGTTTTTAAAAACATTTTGATATTCACTTCCATTTTTTTTAATCTCTGTCATCATCAGTAAATACACTTCTTCATCAATTTTCATTTCTATTCTTTTATTTAAAG
Organism: uncultured Caryophanales bacterium; assembly: GCA_945929875.1. GTDB lineage: Bacteria > Bacillota_I > Bacilli_A > RFN20 > CAG-449 > UBA3210. The sequence goes on along the minus strand of CAMEOO010000002.1, from coordinate 25,416 downwards.
AGGATGATATTAATATTTCATGCTCATTTTTAGGATATCTTCCTTCTATTAACTTCTTGTCATTTTTTACATATGGAGTAAATTTAACATAATTATCTTTCGAACAATCTAATTTTGATAAGGAAAAGAAGTTTTCATCGTGAGAAACAAAACTTCCGGATTGATAAATCCCATAATTATTTTTAGAAAAGCTATTATAGTCGATGAATTGATTGATAAGATCAATGTTTTTAGATAGATAGGTGGGTTGATCAAATCCATTGACTAACGACGTTTCATCAACGTTAAATGACTGATACCCACAAGGTAAATAATAATCGATGTCTTGATTATTAAAGCAAATCTTATCGATATCGCTGACGTTGATATATGATTTATTCTTATAAGTAAAATAAATTTGTGAATAAGAAGAACAATTTATAGAAAACGATTTTCCTTCGTCTTCACTTAATATGTGGAAGGAGTATTGATTCATTTTTTCTGAGAGTAGGAATCGCCTAAAAAATTCTACTTCATCACTTTTTTTAACAACTAATGTGCAAAGTTTTTTAACTGTCCAAGGATAGTAATCAATTTCATTAAGGTTATAAGAATAAGGAAGTTGCATTACTTCTTCAATATAATATTCATTAAAAGAAAAATATTTTGAGGCGATTAAAGGCTTGTTAGAAACGATGAATCCAACGATGTTAAATGGAATTTCTAATTGATATTCCCAAGAATTATTTCTAATGGAAAAACAAGATTTAATAGATTTATTAGTAAGATATTTTGCTAACCCATCTTTATTTCTTTCTTCTAATTTTAAATAATTACATAAGTAAAATATTTCTTTTTCATTTAATGAAATGACTATATCGCTCTTATCTTTGATGTTTATAGAACTAGGATAAATTTCTTCTTCGATTAAATCTAAGGGAACAAATTCATTAATATTATTTATCCCATACTCCTCAAGAGTAAATTTTATTCCATTAGCTTGAAGATAAAAAAGGTTCTCATCGTGAAAATAATCGCTAAAATTTGCTATATAAAAATTTGATCTTAAAGTTATTAAATCGCTAAAATCTAAATAAAAATCATCAAATTCATTTGAGTCGACTACTTGATACTTATTTAAATAATTTTGCTCTTCTTTTCTTTTAACTAAAATTTGATTAGTTTCAAAATAGCTAGTTAATGTATTAGCTACTTCTTCTTTCATCTGTTTACTAATTAGTAATGATAATCCCATAGTAAACAAACAAAGAACCATCGATATAGTGAGAAATAGAGTTCGAATTTTCTTTCCTTTTACCACTTTAAATATATGGTTAAAAATGTATTTTAAAGGCAATTTATTATTTTTCTTCTCTTTAGAAGCAATATTTGCGTCTTTTTCGATTTTTATATCTGGTAACATATTGTTTTTAAAAAGATAGATATTTTTGCAATAAGAGGATACTAAATCTAAATCGTGAGTAACAAGAATTACGATTTTTTCTTTTCCCATCTTTTCTAAAAGGCTTAAGACCATTTTTGAATTTTCTTCATCGAGACCCGAAGTGATTTCATCACATAAAATTAATGGATTATTTCTTAACAAAGCTCCAATTAAAGTAATTCTTTTCTTTTCTCCTTTTGATAAATTACTTACTTTTTCATCAACATCAAGGTCTAAAGATAATTTTTTTAAATATTCTATTATCTCATTTTTACTATTATTCATATTGGAAATAAGATTTAAATTAGTTCTAATAGATTCACTTTCAATTAATTTTGGTTCTTGAAATAAATAGGTAATTTGATTAGTGATAATTTCTTCTTTTCTTTTTAAAGTCATCTCTTTAACATTTTCTTCTTCAAAAAAGAATTCTCCATCAAAGGAAGTATCCATCAATGATAAGATGTTTAATAAAGTAGATTTACCACATCCTGAAGGTCCACCTAAACAAATAAAGCAAGGTGAAGAAATATCGATATTAATAGAATTTAACACTAAATTACTATTATAAGATTTACATAAAGATTTAATTTTAATCATCAATTACTCCTCCAAAATAATTAAAGAAAGTGGAAGTTTTTGAATCATTATTTTCGCTACAAAAGAAAAAACTTTACTTATAATGAAAACTAAAAATGCAAGAAGTAAATTCTCAAAGACCACTAAATTCGTTTTCAAAAAATTAATGTTTGGGAAGAAATATATCAATAATCTATAAATAAAAGTTCTCAGTAAAAAAGAAAAAAATAAACAAGTAATCATCACTCTATTAATCTCTAATGAAACCACCAAATTTACTTGCTCGTCTATTACTCCCAAAGACTTTAACACTCCAATTTCTTTCTTTTGGTCGACGATTAAAGAAGAAGTAGTTAATCCTAAAAGGGCTAAAGATATCACGACGCTTAAAAATAGGAATATTTCTATCGCTCTTAAAATCGTATCGATTATAGAAGAGAAGAAATAATAATTAGTTAAACTTCTACTATTACATGAATAATGATGTTCTTTTAAAATCTTCATGTTATCTTCTACAGAAGATTTATCTTTACAAATAACATAGATTGAGCCAGTATTATAGTAATCTCCTTCAAATGTATAATTATCAATTCTATCTTTAAGAGTGATGATTTCATCAAATAGAAGCGAAATATTTGGAAGATATATTTGATCTAAATAATCAATAAATAAATCGTAAGAATAATAGATAATTGGTTCGTCTATTAGATTCATTTCTTGATTTACCCCAACGATATTAAAAAGAATTTGCATATTGAAATAATCGCTTGTAACCACATTCTTACTATCGTAGTAATCAATTTGATTCGAATTAAGATACAATACTTGACTACCAATAATTTCTTCATAAGCTTTTTGATTGACAATCACTTGATTATAAGAACGAATTAAGGAATTGTCTGTCGGATAAAAAATAGCGTTTATCTCTTTGTTGTTACTAGTTAACTTAGTATAGGAATTGATTAAGTTACTATAGTTATTTCCTATTTGATAATTAGAAATTAATCTATTTATTGCTTCTAAGTTTTTGGGACGATTTTGCTTGATGATTTCAAAAGAAGTATTTTCGACTTTCAGGGTTTCATTTTCACTTAATTCTAAAAAATTATAATCTAAAGAAACGTATTTATACCTTTCAAAATAATTTTGAACAGAAAAATAAACATTAATTATACATCCAGATAAAACTAAAGAAATGATTAAGGAAATAGAAGATAAAATCACTTTTACTTTCGATTTTTTAATTAGCCCAAAGCTATGTGAAAGAAGTTTAGTAAAACTAAGTTTTCTTTCTTTTTCTTTTGCTTTTTTTAAACTAAATGAATTTAATTCCCAAGAGAGAGTTTTATCTTTTAAATATAAAATCTTATTAGAAAATTTACTAGCGAGAGCTTGATTATGAGTGATATTAATTATTAAGCAAGTTGAAGAAATCTCTTTTAAATACTTCATGATCTTCAATGCGTTTTTTTCATCTAAAGATCCAGTTATTTCATCGCAAAAAATAATCTTAGGATTCTTCATTAAGGTTCTTGCAATTGCAACTCTTTGCTTTTCCCCTCCAGAAAGTAAACTAACTTTTTGCTTCAATTTATCTTGTAAATCTAAAAGATTCACGATTTTTTCAAAGCCTTGATCATTAGGGAAAGTTTTAATGTTCTCTTCTACGCTTAAATACTCAAAAAGATTGTAGTTTTGAAATATCAAGCCAGTGTACTTGTTTCTAAAAGAAGAAAAGTCTTTTATGACTTCATCTTGAAATATTACTTCTCCTTCACATTTTTCAATACCCAGCAAACATTTAATCAACGTGGATTTTCCACATCCCGACTTTCCCATAATGCTGATAATTCCACTTCCAGGAAAAGAAAGGTTTACATTTTCAAAGATTAAATCCTGGCCAAATGACTTATTAAAATTCTTACATCCAAAAAAAACCATATTGCCCTCCTATATATTACTTAGAGAGAAATATGGTTTTTTCTAATTATTTTTGAATTATTTTTTTGACTTTTTTATGAAAATCATTTCTAGGTAGCATAATGATATTCCCACATCCTAAACACTTGATTTTAATATCTGCACCTAAGCGAATCACTTGAAAAAGCTTAGAATGAGTAACGCAAGGATGTGGTTTTTTCATTTCCACGATTGAGTTTAATTCATATTCATCAATTTCCATATTATTTATTCCTTTGCTTAAAATAAAGTTGAAGAACATTATCAAATAATAAAGAGCTAGTTAATGCACCTACTCCTCCTGGAACTTTAGATAAAGTAATGTCCTTATCAAGGCAAGGTTTTACATCGCCAAGGATTCTTCCATCATCTAGATAATGAATACCCGCATCGATGACTATCGCCTTTTCTTTTACTTTTGAACTATCTAGGAAATAAGGCTTACCAACTGCGCAGACGATGATATCGCTACGCTTAATTTCTTCATCTAAATCTTTGGTTTTTGAATGAGCGATAGTTACGGTCGCATTTTTATTTAATAGCATCATCGCTACTGGCTTTCCTACTGAAATCGATCTTCCAATCACCAAGACATTTTTACCTTCAACATCGATATTATAATAAGAAAGAATTTCCATTATCGCTCTACTTGTAGCGGGAGCGATAAGATCATTTCCAATGAAAACTTCCCCTAGAGAAGAAGAATTCATCACATCGACATCCTTTAATGGATCGATATAAGAGAGGATTTTCTTTTCATTTGCTCCTTTAAAAAGAGGTCTAGTCACCATAATTGCATTGCAAGAAGAATCATCGTTTAATTCTTTAATCTTTTCGATATATTCTTTTTCCGATGCACCCATAAAAATCTTTACAAAACTAATTCCTAAACTTAAAGCGTTTTTTTCAAGTGAAGCGACATAACCTAAAGAAGAAGTGTCATCCTTATTAATTAAAACATACAAGCTTGGTTTTACTTCTAAAGAAGAGATTTCTTCCTTAATTCTATTCTTAATAATTAAACTTTGCTCTTTTCCTAATAAATATTCCATAGTCTATCCTCCTAATTTTGATAATATAAACTCAAGTGCCTCATCTTTATCCATAAACCAATTCACATCTAATTGATGGTTAAAGTAAGTATATTGCCTTTTAGCGTATCTTCTAGAATTCTTTTTAATCAATTCTTTAATTTCTTCTATGCTTTGATGATTTTCTATCCCTTGAATAATTTCCTTATATCCAATTGCTTGAAAGGAGCGAAGAGAGTGATCATATTTTTTCATTAACGTCTCTACTTCTAGATATAGGCCTTGTTCAAACATCAAATCGACCCTTTTATTAATTAAATCATATAGTTCATCTCTTGGTTTAGTTAATCCAACAAAAGTCACATCATATAATAGTTTATGCTCTTGAGACATGATGATATCCGATTTCTTTTTTCCTTGAGATAAACATATTTCTATTGCTCTAAGAACTCTTTTACGATTATTTTGATGGATTTTTAAGCTTTCTTCATAATCGAGTTTTTCTAACTCTTGATGAAGAGTTTGATTGTCCATTTGTAAATATTTAGACATATCGATTTTTTCTTCTTCTTTAGATAAAGAAAAATCGTAGAGTGACGCTTTTAAATAAAGTCCTGTCCCTCCCACAAGAATGATAGGGACGTTTTTTTCTTCTAGCTCTTTAATTTTATTTCTTAAAGTAACTTGATAGTCATAAACTGAAAATGGATAATCAGGTTCGACGTAATCAAATAGATGATGAGGAACTAGCTCCCTTTCTTCTTTTGAAGGTTTAGCCGTTCCTATATCTAGATATTTATAAATTTGAAATGCGTCGCAATTAACAATTTCCCCATGAACTTTTAAAGCAACTTCAATTGCTAGTTTTGACTTACCAACTCCAGTTGGCCCAACGATTGAAATAATCATAATCCTGACCTTTTAAACATCTTTTCGATGTCGTATTTAGAAAAATGCACGATTGTAGGTCTACCATGAGGGCAGCAAGTAGGATTAGAGCAATTAAATAATTGCTTAATCACATCTTCCATTTCTTTTATAGATAATTTGTGATTAGCTTTAATTGAGCTTTTACAAGCAAAAGTAGATATTACATGTTTTCTTAAAGAATCTAAATCGATCTTGTCCTTAGTTATCACTTGACTAATCAATTCTTCAATATAAACTTCTTCATTATTCTCTTTCATAAAAAGAGGAATTTCATTAACTCTAATGGTATTTAAACCAAATAATTCAATATTTATACCAATTTGATTTAACAAATCGATTCTTTCTTTTAATTTCATCATTTCGGTTGGACTTATATTCATCACGATAGGGACTAGTAATTGACACACTTGAATTTTTGAATTTAATTGTTTTGTTAGCCTTTCATAGTTTACCCTCTCTTGGGCAGCATGTTGATCAATTAAGTAAAATCCATCCTCTCCTTCGCATACAATATAAGTATCGTGAATCTGGCAAAGTGGAGTTAATAAAGGCATCTTTACTTCTTTTTTTTCTTCCTTAATTTCTTCTTTAATGATTTCTTCATCTAAAGAAGTATAATCAACTTTAATCGGCTCAACTTGAATATTTTTAGAAATAGTAGGTCGAGTGATCTCTATTTCTTGTTTATCTTCTTCATCATCTAATAAAAGAGAGACTTTTTCATTTATTTTATCAAGAGAAGAATCATTTAACATTAAAGGACTTTCATTTGATTGACTCTTATATAGATTAGATTCAGTTAATGGCTTTTTTTCTAGTAGGGTGTCTTTAATTAAAGAATAAACTGCATCGGTAATTCTCTCTTCATTTGAAAGTCTCACTTCTCTTTTAGATGGGTGAACATTGACATCTACAAGATTATACTCAACGTCGATCTTTAAAACGACAAACGGATATCTAGAATTAAAAATAAAATCGCTATAAGCTTCCATAATCGCCTTTTGAACTTTTGGAAGATATACTGATCTAGAATTTAAAATAGTAATCATAAAATAGCGGTTTGACTTATTTAATTCTGGTTTACCAATGTAGCCAGAAATTTGAAATTCATAGTTTTCAAAATGAACTGGAATCATTTTTTTCGCGGTATCGTTAGAATAAATTCTTGCGATAACCTCTAGTAAATCATTTCTTCCAGTAGTTTGGAAAATCAAGCGATTGTCGATATAAAAGTCGAAACAAACATCGCTTCGAGACATTGCTAAACGTTGCATCACTTCTAAAGTATTCGCGTTTTCCGTAACATCGGTTTTTAAAAACTTAAGTCTAACTGGAGTATTATAAAAAAGTTCTTCGACAATCATTTGTGTGCCTTTTCTTAGGCTTGCTTCTTCGACTTTCATTTGGTCATTTTCAATGACGATTTTTGTTCCAACTCCTTCGCCAGTTGAAGTGAGCATGGTAACTTTACTTACTGAACTAATTGAAGGAAGAGCTTCTCCTCTAAAACCCATAGTTTTAATTCTAAACAAATCCCGATCATTTAAAAGTTTACTTGAAGCGTGCCTTTTAAAAGAAAGAATTGCATCCTCTTTATCCATTCCAGAGCCATCATCAGAGACGACAATCTTTTTTCTTCCCGCCTCAAAAATAGATACGCTGATATGTTTACTTCCAGCATCAAGAGCATTCTCCACTAATTCTTTAACGACTGAAGATGGTCTTTCAATGACTTCACCTGCCGCAATCATATTAGCGAGGTGAGAATCCATAACTTGAATTTTTCCCATTATTTATCTCCCATCTTTCTTTTTAATTCATATAAAAAATTTAACGCTTCTAAAGGTGACATCGCTAAAGGATCGACATTTTTAACTTCCTCAACCCAAGAAGGTAATTTGTTTTCTGACTTTTTTAAAACATTGGTATTAGTATTTACTTTAGTTGCTTCTAAAGAAGAAAGAATATCATTTGCTCTACTAATTAATTCTTCTGGAAGAGAAGCAAGCTTAGCAACGTTAATTCCATAAGATTTACCCATTGCCCCATCTTCAACTTTATAAAGGAAAGTGATATCTTCTTTGTTTTCGCTGACAGCAACATGAACATTTTTAAGCGCTGGTAATTCCTTTTCAATTTTAGTAATCTCGTGATAGTGAGTTGAAAATAAAGTCTTCGCTCTTATTTTAGCGGAAATATACTCTAGAATAGCTTGGGCTAAAGCCATTCCATCAAAAGTAGCCGTTCCTCGACCTATCTCATCAAAAATAAGCAATGAATTTTCACTAGCGTGACGCAAAGCAAAATTTGTTTCACTCATTTCCACCATAAAAGTCGATTGACCAGAAACTAGATCATCACTTGCTCCAATACGAGTAAAGATGGCATCAAAAATCATTAAGTCAGCTTCATCTGCTGGAACAAAAGAACCAATTTGAGCAAGGATGACGATCAAAGCAAATTGTCTCATAAAGGTTGATTTACCACCCATATTAGGACCAGTAATAATTAAAATATCCGTATCTTTATCCATGACTAAACTATTTGGAACATAGGTGTCACTATTCATTACCTTTTCTATCACTGGATGTCGTCCATTGATGATTTTTATTCTTCTTTCATCATTAAAAGTTGGGCGAACATATCTTCCTTCAAGGGAAACTTCGCTAAAGGAAATCAAGCAATCGATATAAGATACTAAATTGGCAAGATCTTGAATTTGTTCAGTATATTCACTCACACGCTTTCTTAAAGCATTAAACATTTCATATTCTAACGCACAGCGCTTTTCATCAGCGTTTAAGATTAACGATTCTTGCTCTTTTAACTCTCTAGTGATATATCTTTCTGAATTGACGGTAGTTTGTTTCCTTTCATATCCCCATTCTTCCTTAATTTGATCAACTTGGCCTTTGGAAACTTCGATATAATAGCCAAATACTTTGTTGTAACCAACCCTTAAGGTTTTTATTCCCGTCTTTTCTTTTTCACGAGCTTCTAAAGCATTCACCCAAGACTTACCGCCTTGACTTAAAGATATTAATTCATCCAATTTTTCATCGTAACCTAACTTAAATATTCCTCCTTCTTTAACAGTAATAGGAGCATCTTCGCTGATAGCTTTTTCTAAAAGTGAAGAAAGTTCGACAAAATCATTATCCATTCCCTTTTTTGAATTGATGGAAGGATTATTTAAAGCTTTCAAGTGAGAAAGTAAAGATGGCACTACTTGAAGGGATTTTTTTAGTTGAAGTAAATCTCTACCATTAGCCGAGCCAAAATTAATCTTTGCCACTAAACGTTCTAGATCATAGATATCTTTTAAATCTTGAGTAAGATCTCCTCTTACTAAGAAATTTTCAATAAGTGAAGAAACGATATCTTGTCTTGAAGTAATCTCTTTTAGATCGCAAAGAGGTTTCATAATCCATTTTTTTAGAAGTCTACTACCCATATTAGTTTGAGTTTTGTCAAGTAGCCAAAATAAAGTTCCATAGCTATCTTCACTTCTAATAGTTCTAATTAATTCTAGGTTATTTCTAGAGAAGCTATCAATTTGCATCGTAGAATTATTTCTAATTACTTTAACTTGCTTCATGTAATCGAGACTACTCTTTTGCGTCTCCTTTAAATAATTTAATAATCTAACCACATTTTTTCTTTGAAAAAGATCGTACACATTAGTCAAAATATATTCATGTTCAATAGTTACTTCGTTATTGTTTTCATAAGAAATAAGAAGGTTTCTCCTCTCTTTTAAAGTTAGTAAATCCTTACTAGAAAAACTTGTAGAAGAGACTATCTCTCTAATGGATAAATTATCAATTTCCCCAATTACTGAGTCGATAGACTTTTCTAAATTTTCCACATAAATTTCTCCAGTAGATACATCCGCATAGGAAAAAATATAATAATTATCGGTGACATCCAAACAACCAATATAGTTATTATCTTTCACTTTTACGTCGATATTAGCCCCTGGAGTAATAATCTGTACCACGTCTCGTTCGACAATTCCTTTAGCAAGGCTAGGATCTTCAAGTTGTTCGACAATTCCAACTTTATAACCTTTTGCAATCAATTTATCGATGTAAGAAGTTATCGCGTGATAAGGCACTCCACACATTGGAACTCTTTCTTCAACCCCGGCGCTTTTTCCAGTTAAAGTCAATTGCAATACTCTTGAAGCTATTTTTGCATCGTCAAAAAATAATTCGTAAAAATCGCCTAAACGAAAAAGAATCAAAGTATCAGGATGCTTTTCTTTAATTTTTAAATATTGCATCATCATCGGCGTATATTTCTTTTCCATAATAAAAACTTCCTCATTTAGATAATATTATACAAAAATATTATCTACTTTGATAGAAGAAATTTTTATTTAAATATTTATTTACTACTTTTTATCAATCAAATAGTTTTCATTTACATTCATAGTAATTTCTTCATCTAAGGAAATATCCTCCTTATAATCATCAGAGCAAGAAACTACTAGAAGAGCTTCTTGGAAGGTTTCAACATAGATTACAAATTCTATGACTAGTTCTACTTCTTTTTCTTTAGTCATCTTCATTGAAGTACACGTTGGATATTTATTGATAAACACTTTAGGATAGAGGATGTCATCCAAAGTTTTTAAGTCACGATAAAACATGTTGACCTTTTCAAAAAAGTTTACTTTTTCAATAAAAACATCACTTTTTTGATCATTATCCATCGCATACCAAAGTTGAATATCAAAGCTTCCACGAAGGAAAATTTCCTTATTTTTTATCTCCGTATTATAGTCTAAATTAATAATCCAACAACCGAGAGTTTTAGAAATATCTTTTTCTAAGGTAATCGTTTTATTTAAATAATGTTCTAATTTCCCTTTACCAGTTAAAGTTTTTACAGCAATTTCTCGATACATAAAAATCCCCTTTAAAGTTTATGCTTTAAAAGAGATTAATATATCATCTAAATAAAGGATTATCTTTTCCAATGGAAGTATAGATAAATGACGTACAATCTTCATTTAGCTTATATATTTGATATTCTTCTCCTTGACTAACCACAAAAGCGCAAAATTCACCCATATCTAAATAGATAGTTCCTGATAATTGATCTTGATATTTTTTAAATTCTTCACAAATTCTAATACCAGAACGAGCATTATATACATCCATCGTTTCACGATTAATTTGAAATAAGTCACTTCCTTTATATATCTTAAATGTATCTAAAAATCTATTGAAGAATCTTTCTCCATAGTAATAGTTTATCATCGAGGCTATATATAATGTTCTAAAGCTATCACTATCTTCATCTAAAGAAGAATCATCTCCATAATAAGAAACTGATAATAGTTTTGCCTCTTGCCTTATAGCAAATAAAGTAGGGGCTTTTAAAGAAAACCTTTGAGCGCATTCATACCAGCATTCATTCATCGTGATACTATAGAAAAGATCGTATGTTTCTTCTTGATTATTATCATTTGAAATACTGTGGGAAGATCTTGCACTATAAGTAGTTCTATTTACCTCTCCAGTTTCATTTAAAGGCATTTTTAGGGCCAAAATAGATGATAATAAAACTAATAATCCCATTAATTTATTTGTCCCTTTTCCTTCATTTTTAAATGTTAAATTTCTTTTTAGCATACAAATAGTTTCAATAATTACATTAATTGATATTAAAATTATGCTTATCATCAAGATTTTTTTTGAAATTCCCACGAAGAAAAAATAAGAATATTGATCAGAAAAAAGAGTGAATACTAAAATTCTTCCTCTTGGAATATCGTTGACAAGATTAATGAATATTAAAGAAGATAAAATAATACTAGCACATAAAACAATTAAGCAAACAGCAATTAAATTAATGATAAAGCTACGCCTATATAAAATATTAAAACGATTTGATTTAGTAGAAGGAGCTTTGTATATCAAATCTATTTCATTATTACTAATCCCTAAAATGCTAGAAAGAGTGGATAATTTATCTTTAGGAATAGGGCTTTTTCCTAACTCCCACTTTTCTAATAAACTTGGTTTTATGTGCAAAAGAAAAGATAGCTCTTCTTTTGAATAATTTAATTCTCGTCTCTTTCTTTTAATTAATATTCCAAATAGTCGAGAGACAATGACACTTTGCTTTTCCTTATTCATATTAATCCCCCTTATGAACTCTTTTAAAATGAATAACAAAAAACCTCACTATTAAAGTGATTATCCCTAAACAAATAAATAAGATTGAATAAAAAATGAAATCATTAGCTATTAAAGATAGTTGATCTATAGTTAAAACTTCCGTTAAATTGTAAGAAAGATAAAGATCATTAGTATAATAAATGATAATTGTAGTAAGAATTACTCCAATTCCAACCACAAGAAAGAATAGCCCTAATAAAAATAGAAGTAAAGAAGCAGCATTTCTTTTAGGATTGTGATGGACATAAATGATTTTATTATTTTTACTAGTAAAATCTACTTTTAGTTCATTGACATCAACGCCAAAAAAGTCACTTAAAAGAGCGAGGTTTTCTTTAGAAGGAAGCGATAAACCCTTTTCCCAGTCGATAACCTCTTTCCTTTTAACATCTAAAACAATTGCAAGTTCCTCTTGCGTGAACTTATACTTAGTTCTAAAGTGCTTTATTCTCTCGCCTATCATAAATTGTCATCTCTTTTGACAATTAAAGGATAGCATAAACCGTTTTTCATGTAAATTATTTTGTATTATTGTATTAATACATTTTTTTGGTTAAAAAAAGTAGGCTTTCTACCTACTTAGTTTTAGTTTATCTTCAAATTCTTTTAGTAGATACTCTACTTCTTCTTTTATCATTTTATAGTTTACGATTAATGGAGAAGAATCATATTTAGCTTGTAAATCTAAATACTCCTTTTTCTTTTCTTCATGATTATTAGTTCCAAAAGATAGGGCTAAAGATTTTTTTGCTTCCACGATTTTTTTTGATAGTTCATTCAGTTCGTTGGAATTTTCAATTTCTTCCTTTAAAGCAAAATATTGCTTGACTTCCTTTTGCTCTAAAAATAGTGAAATAAATTCATCTAACTTTTCTTTTAGGAAACTATCCATCTACTTCTTCTCCAATTAAGGAATAAGTATGAGATTCTGTTATTCTAACATTGACAATTTTCCCAACGTGTTCAGGATTACCGATGAAGTTTACGAGTTTTAACGTATCAGTATATCCTGTCAATCTAGCATCTGTCTTTTTAGAAGAACCTTCAACAAGCACCGGAACCACTTTACCAATATAAGCGTCTGATTTTTCTTTTATAGAGACCGCTAGGGTTTCTACTAAACGATTAAATCTTTCATGTTTTGTTTCCATACTAACTTCATCTTTCATCTTTGCTCCTGGAGTTCCTACTCTAGGAGAATAAATAAAAGTAAAAGCAGAATCATATTTTACATACCTAACTACTTCTAAAGTTTTTTCAAAATCTTCGTCAGTTTCATTTGGAAAACCGACGATAATATCGGTTGTTATTGCAACATTAGGAACAATTTCTCTAAGTTTATCCACAAGAGCCATATACTCTTTTGCTGTATATCTTCTTCCCATTCTTCTTAAAACGTCATCGCTACCAGATTGAAGAGGTAAATGTATCGCAGGCATAATATTTTTATAATTAGCCATCGCTTTAAACATTCCTTCAGTAAAATCCCAAGGATGAGAAGTAGTAAATCTAAGTCTAGGAATACCAAGTTTTGCTACTTCTTCTAATAAAGAAGCAAAATCATATCCTAGATTTAAATCTTTTGCGTAGGCATTGACATTTTGACCGATTAAAGTAATTTCTTGATAACCTTGCTCCACTAAAAGTTTACATTCTTCAAGAATGTCTTCCATCTTTCTACTTCTTTGTTTTCCTCTAGTGTAAGGAACGATGCAATAGGTGCAAAATTTATCACAGCCATACATGATATTGACAAAAGCTTTAATTTTATCTTCACGATAGCAAGGGATCTTTTCAATTACTTCCCCTTCTTTAGAATAGACTTCAATAATTCTCGTCTCTTTTTCAAGTGATCTTAAAATTAATTGAGGTAAATGATTGATGTTGTGAGTTCCAAAAACAATATCCACTTGAGGGTAAGTCTTTTTGATTATCTCCACGATATGAGGTTGTTGAGTCATACATCCGCAAACGCAAATCAAACTATTTGGATTGTTAGTTTTTAATTGCTTTAATGAACCGATTTCACCAAAGACTTTATCTTCAGCGTTTTCTCTAATTGCGCAAGTATTTAAAATAACAATATCCGCTTTTAATGGATCATCTACTGGAGAATAACCACTTTCTAAAAGAATCCCTTCAATATTTTGTGAATCTAAAACATTAGCTTGGCAGCCGTAAGTACGAACAAAGTACTTCTTACCAAGGGCTAGCATCTTTAATCTTGAAGGAATGATTAAATCTTCCTTAACAATTTCTGTAGGTTGCCTTTTTCTTTGACTTGCCTTTTTTAAATCTGGCATTGCTTCGATAATTACTTCTTTTGCCATAAGTACCTCTATTTCTTTTCTATTCTTAATTTAATTGCTGTTTTTTCTTTTCCATCAATTGTAATTTCTTTAAAAGATGGCATCACGTAAATTTCTATTCCACTTGGAGTTAGAAAACCTCTTGCAATCGCTATAGCTTTTATCGCTTGATTTAAAGAACCCGCCCCAACTGTAGAAACCTCTAAAAACGATTGATTCCTCATAATATTGCTGATTGCTCCAGCGACATTTGAAACATTGCTTGAGGATGCAACTTTAATTTGTTGTAACATTATTGTTTTCTCCTTTAATCAAAACTATGATTAAGAAAAAATAATTATAACTCATCTTCACTAATTATTTCGTAAATTGGTTCAAGCGATAAGCATTCATAAGTAGAATCATCAAATTCTAAAATCACCGCTGAAAATAGACATTCGTCGTGATCAATCATATCAAACACCGCTGGAAAACCAGTCCATGAACGGCTGATAACTTCTTCTTTTCTAGTTCCGAGAATTGAATTGTATGGTCCACACATTCCTACATCTGAAATATAAGCAGTCCCTTTTTCTAAAATTCGATAATCCCTAGTTTGAACGTGAGTATGAGTTCCAAGAACTGCAGAAACTTTTCCATCAAAAGCATAAGCTAAAGCGTATTTTTCACCTGTTGCTTCCCCATGGAAATCTACAATGTGGATATCGGAAGGCTCACCTTCATCGATAATCTTCTTTAAACTATCAAAAGGATTATCATTGGTAGAAGCCATAAATGTTCTTCCCAGCAGATTAGTCACTCTAATTTTTACCCCATTTAGATCAAATACATTTGTTCCAATACCTGGTAAAGAACTATGAATATTATTTGGTCTAAGTAAGCAATCGTAGTGGTCGATATAACTAAAGATTTCTTTTTTCGCGGCATAGTGATTTCCAAGAGTCACCACGTCGATTCCATCATCTAATAGTTCTCTAAAGTGTTCTTCAGTAATCCCTTTACCATGCGTGGCGTTTTCTCCATTTGCAATAATAAAATCAATCGGCCTAGTGCTAGAAAGTTTTTCAATCATATAACCAACAACATTTCTTCCTAGTTTTCCTACGATATCACCGATAAATAGAATATTCATAATTCACCCCCTTATATGATTAAAGAGAGACAAAAGCCTCTCTATTATTATTTAGCTATTTCGGTAGCTCTAACCTCTCTAACTACTGAAACTTTAATTTGACCAGGATATGTCATTTCATTTTCAATGCGTTCTTTAATATCTCTAGCTAACTTATAAGCGTCGTTATCAGAAAGTTTTTCTGGAACGACAAGTACCCTTACTTCTCTTCCCGATTGCATTGCATAAGAAGTAGATACTCCATCATAACTCTTACAGATATTTTCTAGATCTTCAATTCTCTTAATATAATTTTCAAGAGTTTCACTTCTTGCTCCAGGTCTAGCAGCTGATAAAGTATCCGCAGCAGAAACAAGGTGAGAGATAATATATTTTGCTTCAACGTCACCATGGTGAGATTCAATAGCATTAATTACAACATCATCTTCTCCATATTTTTTAGCGAGTCTTACCCCAATTTCAACGTGGCTTCCTTCCATTTCAAAGTCGACTGATTTTCCGATATCGTGAAGTAAGCCAGCTCGTTTAGCTAGATTTACATCAAGGCCTAATTCACTTGCCATAATGCCAGATAGATAAGCTACTTGAATACTATGATCTAACACGTTTTGTCCGTAAGACGTACGATATTTTAATCTACCGACATAATCTAATAGCTCTTTATTAATTCTTGGTAAGCCAAGTTTAAAGGCAGCGTTAATTCCAGCCTCGTGAACTGATTTTTGAACATCGTTTTTAGCTTTTTCAACGACTTCTTCAATTCTTCCTGGTTGAATTCTTCCATCTTTAATTAGATATTCTAAAGCTAGTCTTGCCGTTTCTCTTCTTATAGGATCAAAGCAGCTAACCGTAATGACTTCGGGGGTATCATCGATGATAATATCGACGCCAAGCATTTGTTCTAAAGTACGAATATTTCTTCCTTCTCGACCGATAATTCTACCCTTCATTTCATCGGTTGGTAAACTTACTGTTGAAACAGTTCTTTCCGAAATTACCTCTTGAGAGAATTTATCAATTGCTAGCCCTAAAATATTTTTTGCCATTTCTTCACTAGCTTCTTTTGCTTCATCTTCTCTTTGTTTCATATAAGAAGTGACTTCTTGATTCATCTTGTCTTCAACTCTTTTTAGAATTTCATTTCTAGCTTCTTCTAAAGTAAGTTGAGATACTCTACTGAGTTCTTTATCAATTTCTTGATTCCTTTGTTCTAAGGTAACATATTTTTGTTTAATTTCTTCATCTTGTTTCTTAAAGTATTCTTCTTGCTCAGATTGTTTTTTTAACAAGTTTTCTTGTTTTTCTTCTAAAGCATTTTCTTTTGAAAGCAAGACATTATCTCGACGATCAATGTTTTGTTCTCTTTGATTCAAACGATTTTCCTTATTAGCTAATTCAATTTTTCTTTCTTTTAATTCTTTTTCAGATTCAATTTTTTGCTCATTGATCTCTTTTTTTGCTTCTTCTTTTAATTGTTTAATTAGTACTTGTCCTTTTTCATCAGCGTCGTTCAAAGTTTTTTTAGCTTTTGTTTCCGCCGCTTCAACAATACCTTCTGCTTCTTTATGAGCTTCTTCAACAATTTTACGAGCTTTATTATAAGCTCCATCTTTATTTCTATTTGCTACGTAAGCAAAAATGAAATATGCTGCTAAAACTCCAAGTCCTAAGCAAACAACGCAAAGAATAATACATAGATAAATTTTAATCATATTATTCCTCCAATTTAAAAAACACAAATCGTGTTAAAACCTCGCTTTACATACTGCGAAGTAGATTAAAATTATAGCCTTTAAATATATAAGTAAATCTCAACAAAATATCATTTTTATCTTGTCAAAATATTAAAAAGCTGTAGTAGATATTTCTACATTCACATTATATCAAAAAAAGTTAAGTAATAGAAACATTTTTTTATTTTATCTATACCTTGAACTAGCATAGCAAAAAATAGTCCCAACTCAGAGACTATTTATGCTAATTTTATATGATTTAAGAATAAATTATTTACTTCGTTACAGAATAATTCTACAATTTCTGTTCTTTTCATTCCCTTTTCAATTAATTTCTGAATAAATAAAGGTTTACCAACAACAATTCTTTTCTTTTTAAGATGAAAATAAATAGGGTAAATTGGAAGATCTTCTTGATATTTCTTATAATATTGTTCAGAAAGTAAGATAAAGCCAGAAAAAAATGAGGTTACTATTTCCTTATATCCATCATTAGAATCTTCAGGAAACACTAATATCGCTTTATTGTCATCTAGTATTTCAATGCTATTCTTTATTGTAAGAGTTAGTCTTCCATCAGGATAAGTAGGAACAAATTTCATCCCTTTATAAAGCATTTTTGAAAATATAGCTTCAAGAGAGGCTTTAATTGTAGCCTTAGTTTTACTCCAACCACATTTTTGAATGTAAAAGACATCTCTTAAATATTTAAATCGAGATTTATAGTTTCCAAGCATTTGATAAGCTCCCCACTTAACATTGAAAGTAGGAAGGTATATTTCAAGAGCCATCGGTCCACTTTTTGCCGAATGATTAGCGACCATGATGCATTTGTCGGGAATTTCTTCCTTATTGCATAGATAAGTTACTTTTACATTTGAAAAATAGAATAATTTAAAAAATGCTTTTACTATTTTAAAAAACGGTTGTTTTTTACTAGGTACTTTAAATTTCTTAGCCATTATTTTTCAGCGTTAACACTAACTTCTTTTCCAAAGAAGTATAGTCCTAAAGTTCCAGGTCCAACACTGGCGCCAACGATAGGGCCAATGTAACCAACGTGAATATCTAACTTTTCATTAGGGAAAGCTTCTAGTACCATTTGTTTTAACTCGTTTGCATCTTCTAAACAATCAGCGTGTCCAATATATACTCTTTGACGTTCATGAGGAGCATATTCTTCTTTCATTCTTTCTACTAGTCTTTCAAGAGATACTTTTCTTCCTTTTACTTTTTCAGTTGCAAAATTTTGTCCAATTGCATCGGAAATGATGATTGGCTTAATGTTTAATAATCCGCCAAAGAATGCGCTAGCGGCAGATACTCTACCAGCTTGTTTTAAGTAACTTAATTTTTCAACTGTTGCTTCTTGGTTAACTTCTAAGCGATGAGCCATGATATAAGAAGCAACTTCATCGATGGTTTTTCCTTCTTTTCTAAGTTCAGAAGCGACCATACATAAAATACCTAAGCCATAGCAAGAAATTAAACTATCGATACAAATAATTTTTGAATCTGGATATTTTTCTAAAAGTTCATCTCTAACTAAATAGCTAGCTTTTACTGAATTTGATAGAGCTGAAGAACATCCAATATATAAAATGTCATATCCTTCTTCTATATATTTTGTAAATTTTTCTCTATAACTTTCTGCATTAACTTGAGAAGTGATAATTCTTGTTCCTCCTCTCATAATGTTATAGAAGTCAGGAGCAGGAATCTCTTCCCAATCTAAACTAGCTACTACATCTCTACCATTAAAGCTAAAATGCATTGGGACATAGTCGATGTCGTAAGCTTCTCTTAATTCTTTTTCTAAATCGCTACATGAATCAGTAATAATTGCAAATTTTTTCATTTTCTTTCCTCCTTTTTTCAATTTAAGAATTAATTATTTTTACAATATTATTTAATGTATCTCTAGCTTCTTTTATTGGATAAATTGGATAAACGTGATTCAATCCTTTCCCAATAAAGAAGTGAGCGTCAACTTTGCTATCCTTCAAGATCTCATAAAGTAGTTTGCAATCAGGATATAAAATTTCTCTAGTTCCAGCATATAGATATACTTTATTTAAACCGATCATATTTCCATATATTGGACTTACCTTGTAGTTATCTAAATTTGTGTCTCTTGCCCATAGTTTACCCCATATTCTTTCATTTGACGAAGAGATAAATGGATCCTTTTTCTCATATTTTGGGATAAGATTATTATCTAATTTAATGTTAACCCATGGAGAGAATAAGAACAATGACTCTGGTTGCTTAATTTTCTTTTCAATAAAATACTCGCATAGTCCAAGAGCAAGGCCTCCTCCTGATGAATCGCCCATAACGATTACTTCATCATATTTTTTCAATACATCTAAATATAAACTAGTTAGTAAATTATATGATTCTTCAAAATAATGATTTGGAGCTTTTGGATAAAAAGGAAATATCACTGTCTTATTAGTTTTCTTTGCTAATTTATTGACAAAACTTATGTGTTGATGTCGAGGTTGACGAACATATCCTGCCCCATGAAGATAAATAATTGCTTTTTTATCGGTGCTTTTTTCATTCAAGTAGATAACTTCCATATTCTGGTAATTTACTTTTTTGACATCGACTGAAAATTTAATGTTTTTAGGGATTTCATACCCTTGATCATTTTTACTTGGAAGATCTTTAATTCCTTGAATCACTTCTTCATCTGTAAGTTTCTTTGCGGTGATCTTTAAATATATTTCAACGATAGAAGCCATTAATGAGCGATGATATATTAAATGAGATAAAATCACCAAAGTAACATAAATTAGTAATAAACTACATCCGATAATAATTAAGTAGATATACCATTCCATTACTCTAATATTACGATTAAATCGTATACCTCTTGCTTTCCATCTATCTCATAAAATTCTAAGTTCTTATAAATGTTAGGTATCTTATTTGAGATAATTTGTTTTTCTTCTTCTGTTACGTCTTTTCCATAAACGCAAATTAAGAAACTTTTTTCTTTTGCGTCAAGTTTTTCTAATAATTCATCTAAAGCATCGGTTTTAGAAGGATTAGATACATACATAGTTTTACCAGTAAAACCAATGTATTCACCTTCTTTAATCTCAACACTATTGATGTTTGCGTCTCTAATCGACTTAGTGATCATTCCAGTAACTGTACCTTCCATATCACCTGTCAAATTCTTAGCAATTATTTCAGGATTTTCTGAAGAATAGTCAAGAAGAGATAAGCTTGCATAAGCGTCTCCAAAGTTTTTTGTTTCAATTACCCAAATATTTGATTTTTTATAAATTTCTTTTGCTTGCTTAGCCGCAAGAATGATGTTGCTATTGTTTGGTAAAACAAAGATGTCATCAGCATTTACTTCGTCGAATGCTTCAATAAATTTTTCAATCGAAGGATTCTTTCCTTGTCCTCCATCAATAACTACATCTGCGCCCATTTCTTTGAAGGTATTTATTAATCCTTCGCCAGTAGCAACAGTAACTAAACCAAACTTTCTTCTAGCTCTTTGAACTTTAGGAATTTTCACCTCTTCCTTTTTTACTGTCTCATTATGTTGGAGAGTCATGTTTTCAATCTTGATCGTTAAGAATTCTCCAAATTGTTGGCAATATTCTAAAGCCTTGTATGGAGTTAAAGTATGAACATGAACCTTAATAATCGTTCCAGTTCTAAAGGCGACAATAGAATCGCCGATTCCTTCTAAGAAATTTATTAGTCCTTCTAAAGAGAAAGAATCGATATCGCATTTACATCTTTGAAGTTGAAGTAAGAATTCCGTACAATAGCCATAAACCATTACGCTATCTTCATTGAATTTTGAAAAATCAACACTTTTAGCGCTTGAATTATGTTCTCCTAGAGAAAGGTCAACTTCTTCTCCTTCGATAGCTTTTTTCATTCCTTCGACGATATATACTAATCCCGCTCCACCAGAATCAATTACACCTGCTTCTTTTAGTACCTCAAGAAGTTCTGGTGTCCTTTCAAGAGAATTTTGCATTTCTTGTAAATAGTCAGTAAAAAAAGTACCAAAAGTACTTGAAGAAGAACTATTTTCACAAGCAAAATCACTTGCTTCCCTTGCGACAGTTAACATCGTGCCCTCTACTGGTTTTACTACTGAAGAATAAGCTTGTCTAACACCACTTTTTAATGCTTCACCAAAAGATTTAACATCAACTATATCGATATCTTTTAAGTAATTAGCCATACCAAAAAATAATTGGGATAAAATTACTCCCGAATTACCTCTTGCATTTAGTAGCATTCCATCGGCGAGAGCTTTAGCCTTTTTACCAATAGAATTTTGATTTTCATTTTTTAATGAACTTACCCCACCATTGATGGTTAGGTACATATTTTCACCTGTGTCTCCATCAGGAATTGGGAAAACGTTCAAATCATTTACAATCTCAATATGAGATTTAAGATTTGAGACACCATTTATTACTATTCTTTCAAATTGATTCCCATCGAGACATCTTTCATTTGTATAACTCAAAATAAATCACTCCCTACTTAAGCAAGGATAATTTATCATAGATAAATAAACTGAAAATAAACTCTTAATTATTAAATCATTTTTACATTGGTAAAATTACTCTAAATGTCGTTTTTCCTTTTTCACAATTTACTTCTATTTCACCTAAATGTAAATCGACTATATGCTTTACAATGGACAAACCAATCCCGTTGCCTTCTGAAGAATGGGTAGTATCTACTTGATAAAATTTATTAAATATCTTCTCTTGATTTTCTTTAGAAATTTCTTCTCCATAATTTATCACTTCGACAATAGTATTTTCTTTATCCTGTGAGATATTGATAATTAATTCTTTTCCTTCATAAGAAAACTTTATCGCGTTATCAATTAAATTGATCCAAACTTGCTTTAATAAATCTTCGCTACCAAAATAATTAAATTCATCAAAATCAAGAGATAATTCAAGATTTTTCTTCATCCATTTATTTTCAAAAAGCAACACGCAAGTTCGAATTTGTTCAGATAAATTAAATTCTTTTTTATCATATAAAATAGATTGATTCTCTATTTTTGAAAGCATTAAAACATTTGTCGTCATAGTAGATAATCTACTAACTTCTTCTTCGATAATTTTTAAATATTCCTTCCTTTTCTCTTCTGAAATATCTTCACTATTTAATAGTTTGATAAGGCCGTTAATAGAAACGACTGGTGTTTTTAATTCGTGAGAAAAATTATTGATGAAATCCGATCTTAAAATCTCTGTATTTTCTAATTCGTTTGCTAAATTATTAAACCCATCCGAAAGATGTTTCATCTCACCATATTTACCAATTTTAATTCTAACAGAATAGTCTCCATTGGATAATCGATCCATCCCTTCAACAATCTTATTGATAGGTTTCATCACGATTTTACTAGTGCAGAAAGTTAAAAATAATCCGATTATGACACTTGCAAGAATAAACATTGAAGTTAAGAAAAACCAGTTTTCTTCAATTCTTGTCGTATTTAATACACCAACAGCAGTTAAGATGTAGGCAATTAGTAAAACCACAACAATAGTGACAAATAGCACTAAAGCGACGCTGATAATAAATATTACTCTAAGTCTAAGTAATCCAGGAGTTTTTTTCTTTTTCATACTTTTTTCACCGCTTTATATCCTAAGCCACGAATGCACTCTATTTCAAATTCTTCCCAATTTTCAAATCTTTTTCTAAGTCTGTTGATGTGAACAGTAACTGTTTCCCAACCAGTTTCACAATCCACGCCCCAAATCTCATCCATAAGTTGAATTTTAGTAAAAATCTTATTTGGATAAGATAATAACTTATACAAAAGTAAAAATTCTTTTTGAGGAAGTTCTTGGATTATTCCATGACCAGAAACAGTAAGTGAATCGTAATCGATAACTACTTCACCAATAACAATTTTTCTATCAAGGGCGATCTTGGCTCTTCTTAAAAGAGCTTTAATGTGTAAAATAAGTTCTTCATGGTCCAATGGCTTTGACATATAATCGTCAATTCCCATTAAAAAACCTTTTTTTCTATCTTCGGGTAATTGCTTCGCGGAAACCATTAAAATAGGAAGTTCTTTATTTGTCATTCTAAGAGTTTTTGTAAATTGATATCCGTTTATCTTTGGCATCATGATATCAACAATAACTAGATCGATATGCTCATTTTCAAAAACGTTCAGAGCTTCTTCACCATTACTTGCACACGTTACGGTATAATGTTCTAACTCTAAAACTTCCTTTAAAAAATATCTAGTATTTTTGTCATCGTCAACCACTAAAATGTGAAACATATTTCTTTCTCCGTATAAATATTACTAAAAAATATTTATAAAGTCAATTTATGATGATAACCCATTTTGTTTAAAAAAAGCGAATTTTAAGTTCGCCTAATAATAATTCTAAATATCTTTAATTTTATCTAAAGAAAAATAAATATATTGATTTTTAATGATGTAATCATTCTTCATTTCTTCAAAATACTTACCTAAATAGACTTTTGCAATTTCATCACTATCCACAGTTGAATTTATTTCAACTGGATATTTTACATACTCTTTTCCCTCAATTTTACTTACTTCAAACAATGAGTATTCATCGATTACATTGCCGATAACTTCATTATCTTTCCCACTACTTTTACCATAAAATATACCGGTTAGATCGGTAAAATAAAATTCTGACATCACTTGAGAAATACCAGGAGTAATATCATTAGTAAATGTTGGTCTTACTAATTTATTACCTTCAACTTTAAAAGAATTTCTAATGTAAAAAGTATTATTGATGTCAATTTCTTCTTTTAAATCCATATCATAAATATACTCGATTTCTTTTTCTACAAAGACTAAATCTAAACAGTACGTTTTGTTTTTTTGTTTTATTGTTAAATCGATATCATCAATAGAATTGTATTCTATTAATAATGTGGAAAAATTCCTCTTATCTTTATTAAAAAAACATTTCTCCCATCGATATAATCGCCATTTAAAAATGAATGTGTAGATAAACTTAAATCATCATCTAACTTTGTAAAATCCTTTGGTATATAAACTGCGAGAAATGATTTGACATCTTTTAAATTATAAACATATACAGAGTCAGAATTTAAAGTATTAACAATTTCTTTTTGACTCCACTTTCTATATCCTAAGCAATTATAATCATAAGATAAAATAGCCTCTTCAAGATCTTTTTTATTAATCCCAATTGTACTTGTAGAACATGAATTTAAAAGAAAAATACAACTAATTGCTATAAATAATTTTTTCATAATAATCTCGCATCTAAATATATTGACAATTATATTTGAAAAAAGGTGCATAATAAATAATTTCTATAATGCAAAAAATAAATAATAATACTATCCTAGCGTAATATCCAAAATCATCATTACGATGAAACCTGCCATGAAACTCCAGGTGGCTAAATGGGGATTCTCTTCTAATTTTGCTTCTGGAATTAAGTCCTCCACAACGACAAATATCATCGCTCCCGCGGCGAAAGATAAAAGCCATGGTTGTAAAGGAGTAATATAGCTTGCTAAGAAAAAGCCTACTATTGCAGCGATAGGTTCGACTATTCCACTTAAAGCACCAAACATAAATGCTTTATTTTTACTTCCAGTTTCACCTTTCATCGGTAAAGATAAGGCCGCTCCTTCAGGGAAATTTTGAATAGCAATACCAAGAGCTAAGCCAAGTGCTGAAAGAATTGCTGCATCAGTATTTATCATATAAGAAGCTCCAAAAGCAAAGCCGACAGCAAGACCTTCTGGAATATTGTGAAGCGTAACTGCAAGAAATAACTTCATCGGTTTTGACAAATGATTTTTAGGCCCTTCTTCTTCATTTGTCGAATGGTGAATATGAGGGACTACTTTATCTAATATCACCAGGAAAACTCCACCTAAAGCAAAACCAATTACCGCTGGAAGTAATTGAAATTTGCCTAAACTCTCCGACTGATCGATCGAAGGAATTAATAACGACCAAATCGAAGCGGAAATCATTATTCCTGAAGCAAATCCTAGAAATATCGTATTAGCTTTAGATGAAATCTCTTTCTTAAATAAATATACTAAACTTGCACCTAAAGTCGTTGCAAGAA
>CAMEOO010000001.1 GCA_945929875.1 uncultured Caryophanales bacterium | reverse complement strand
TCTAAAACTTGCAATTATTGAAAAAAAATCTAATTTAGTCTAATATTAACTAGGAAAGTAGGTAGTTCATGTTTCAACTTAAGGGAATAAAAAAGGATTATATCGTCGGCGAAAACATCGTTAATGCCTTAAAAGGAATTGATCTTTGTTTTCGTGATTTTGAGTTTATTTCAATTTTAGGACCATCTGGTTGTGGGAAGACTACTCTTTTAAATATCATCGGTGGGCTTGACTCCTATACAGAAGGCGATCTTTTGATCGATGGAGTTTCTACGAAGGATTTTAAGAACCGTCATTGGGATAACTATCGAAATCATAATGTGGGATTCATTTTCCAAAATTATAATTTGATCAATCACCAAAGTGTCTTTTCTAATGTCGAGCTAGCTTTAGTTTTATCTGGAGTAAGTAAAGAGGAAAGAAAAAGTAAAGTATTAGATGCATTAAAAATGGTAGGTTTAGAAAAAGAAATTGAGAAGTTACCAAATCAACTTTCTGGCGGTCAGCAACAAAGAGTGGCTATCGCTAGAGCTATCGTCAATAATCCTAAAATCATTTTAGCCGATGAACCAACGGGTGCTTTAGATAGCGAGACTTCCATTCAAGTTATGGAAATCTTAAAGGAACTTTCTAAAGATAGATTAGTAATTATGGTTACTCATAATCCTGAGTTGGCCTTAAGATATTCAACTAGAATTATTAAACTTAACGATGGTTTAGTAATTAATGATTCTAATAAATACCTTCCTTCTAAAGAGGAATTAGAGGAACTTGAAAAAGTTCATCAAGAGAAAATTAAGGAATATAAAGATTTAAAGACTAGAAGATTACTTTTTATCAAAGAAAGAAAACTAAAGATGTCCTTTAAGACAGCTTTTCTTCTTTCCATAAAAAATCTTTTTTCAAAGAAAACTAGAACTTTATTAACGGCTACAGCTGGATCAATTGGAATAATTGGAATCGCCTTAATAAGTGCAATTTCTTCTGGTGCGACAACCTACATTTCTAGTAAAGAAGAGGAGAGCTTATCTTCTTATCCTTTACAAATTGAAACTAGTTCAATCGATTACAATCGCTTCTTAAATATTATTTTAAATAAAAATACTCCTTTAGAAACTATCGATGAAAATAAAGTATTAATCAATCAATCATTGAGTTCTTTGCTAAATGAGTATTCTTCTTCTAGCTTTTCTAATGATTTAGCTTCGTTAAAAGAATTTATCGAAAGCGATAATTTACAAAGTAAGAAAATTAAAGAAGGAGCTAATGCAATTTCTTATCTTTATAAGTATAAATTAAATATCTATTCAGAAAATGATAACAAGATCACTAATGTTTCAAGTTCTTCTTTATATCAAGAGATTTTAAATAAGATTAATGGGGGAAATATCGATAAAACCATCATGCAACTACTAATGTCACAAGTAAGTACTTTTGGTTCGTTTTTACCAAGTAAAGAAGATAAATTGTTCAATGAAGAATTAATCTACAATCAATACGAACTAGTCGCTTCTTCTTTAGGATCAAGGTGGCCTAGTTCCATTAATGAATGCGTTGTCGTGCTTGATAAAAATAACATGCTTAACGATTATGCTTACTATGCTTTAGGAATGGGAAATAAAGAAGATTTATTTAAAGTTATCGAAGGGATAGATGTAAATCAAGTTGACACTTTAGATTATCAAGAACTTTTGAATCTAAACTATAAAGTGATTCTTCCAACTTCACATTATGTGAAAGATAAAGAGATTACCGCTGAAGATGGTCATAAAATTCAACTCTATAAAGACGTATTGGAAGAAGATTTAAATAGTCAAGAAGTGTTAAAAGATTTATATGATAATTCTAATATTCCTTTAAAGGTTGTAGGAATTATTCGCCCGAAGAAAAATGTATCTTCTCCATGTATCAATTCGACAGTTGCTTATAGCCCTAAACTGATATCTTATTGTAATGAATTAATTAAAGAGAGCGATGTTTATAAAGAGCAAACTAAGCAAGAAAACCTGTCGTATTCAATATTTAATGGAAGAAAACTACTTGATTCTAACGTTGATAAAAAAGTTTTAATCGATGAGTATTTATTATCTCTAAGTGAAGAAAAAAGAAATTCACTTGAACAAGAAGAGAAAATTTACACCTTAAAATTTATGAAAGATCAATTCTCTAGCGTTTTCTCTATAGTTGATAACCTAAATGCAAATTTAACTATAAATATGATAAAAAATGAGGTTAAAACCCCTATTTCTAGAAATGAATTCTTAGATTATTTTTCATTAGATTACGACGATTTCTATCATAAATTTATTAATGATAAGATTTTTGATCACATTGAATTTTTAGCCGAGAGTGAAAACGAAACTTTATTTTATGAAGTGGTGGATATTTCATCTATTTTTGAAGAGTATTCATCTCTTGGTTACGAAAATTTCTATATGAATGAAATGGGTGATTATTTTGATACTTTTGACTCGATTATGGATAAACTAAATGTAGTTGACGAAGATATTCCATTTAGGATATATATCTACGCGAAAGATTTTAAGTCTAAAGATATGATAATATCCTCGTTAGAAGCATATAATCAGCTTTATCCATTAAGAAAAATTACATACAACGATTTTGTAGGGATGGTTATGAGTTCAGTGTCAACTATTATTAATTCGATTACTTACGTACTTATTGGGCTAATATCTATTTCGCTAATAGTATCTTCGATAATGATAGGAATTATCACTTACATCTCGGTTCTTGAAAGAACTAAGGAAATTGGTATCCTTCGAAGTTTAGGAGCATCCAATAAAGACATATTTACTTTGTTTAATGCCGAAACTATCACCCTAGGATTTTGTTCTGGATCAATAGGTGTCTTGTTCACCGCATTAATAAGCATCCCATTGAACATTATTTTAGTTAATTTTACTGGTATCCCAGGTTTTGTTAAATTAGAAGTTATCACTGGAATAATGCTTATTTTTATCTCGATGCTGTTATCTTTTATCTCAGGATTAATCCCTTCACAAATGGCATCGAAGAAAGACCCAGTGATCGCATTAAGGAGTGAATAAAATGCACGAAGATTTTAAAAAAATGGAAGAAATTATGGCTAAGGGAAATGATGAAGAATTTGAATCTTTCATTTCTACCCATCAAGATCTATTAAAGAAAGACCCAGTTTTATTTATTTCAAATCACGTAAGTTATTACGCAAGTAGTGAAAGAGTAGATAAAGTCTTAGAAGTGATAAATTATTATAAAAATGCACCATATATTTCAATGACGGTTGAAGATTTACTTAATGAATTAAAAACTGAAGTTGAAAAATTAGCTAAACCTAGTAAATCAGTTACTAAGGAAAGTGTAGTCAAAGATTTATTAAGCAAGAATGAAGAGAAGATTTCATATGCGATAAATGTTTTGTCAAATTCCAATATTCGTTCCTATCAAAAGGAAATTCAAGAATTCTTACTTCAAGATATCCCTTATAAATACAAAACTTTAATTCTTTTTATTCTAATTGAACAAAAGTATGAAAAAGAGGTTAAAGTACTTAAAAATGGCCTAGTTTACACTCTTTCGCCTACTTTACTTGAACTACCTTTTGAAACCTATGAATACCAAGAAGAAAAAAGAATGATCGAAGAAGAAAATATCGATCCACAAGTTAAAAAAACCGCGATAGAAATATTAAATATTTGTCAGATTAAAGAATTCCCAGATTCATACGTATCGATGGATTCTTTAGACCTCATGAAGGATATTTTTATTCATTTAGCTAATACATATCTTCTCAATGAAACATCATTGGACGTAGTTTCTTCAAAACATCAAATAAGTAAAGAAAAATGTCAAGAAATCGTCAATGAACTAGCCAAAATTGTTAGTGAATAATATAAATATTATTGTAAAGAATATTTTGATAAGATATAATCTTAATGTTGACTACTTAGATTTAGGAGGAAAAAATACAATATGGAAAAGAAAGTAGAAAGAAAAGAAAATTTAGAAGTCGTCGTATCAATAGCTTGTAATGGCGACGAATGGAAAAAATATACTAAAAAAGAATTTAATAAAGCAGCTTCAAAAGTAACTGTTAAAGGTTTTAGACCAGGACATGTACCTGCAGATATGGTAAAAGCTAGAGTAAATATGGCTCAAGTTTTAAATGAAGCTTTATTTAATGCCGTCAACGATGGCTTTGCTACAACAGTAAACGAAGAAAAATTAAATGTTTACACTCAACCAAAATTAGAAGTATCTAAGATCTCTGAAGAAGGATTTGAAGCAACTGTAACTTTCGCTCTTGCTCCAGAAGTAACTTTAGGCCAATACAAAGAATTAGGTATCAAAGCTAAAGCGGTAAGAGTTCTTGAAAAAGATGTCAAAGCTTATATTGACAATTTAAAAGCACAACATGCAGTTATGCAAGTTAAAGACGGAGAAGCTAAACTTGGCGACTATGTCATCATCGACTTTGTCGGATACGTCGATGGCACTCCATTTGAAGGAGGAGACGCAAAAGGTTATGAACTTGAACTTGGTTCAAACTCATTCATCCCAGGATTTGAAGATGCTCTAGTTGGTATCAAAGCTGGAGAAAAACGTTCAATCGATTTAACTTTCCCAGAAAATTATGTTGAAAAGTTAAAAGGAAAACCTGCTACATTTGACGTTACTTGCTCTGATGTTAAAGAAAAAGTTACTCCAAAACTAACTAAGGAATTTATCGAAGAATTAGGTTTAGAAGGAGTTACTGATGAAGAGACATTAAAAGCATATTGCAAAGAACAAATCTCTAAGAGAAAAGAACAAGAAAATAAAAACGCTCAACTTGATGAAATCATTAGTACCGCGATTAATAACGCGACAGTAGTAGTTCCAAATGCAATCGTTGAAGAAGAAGCAAACGCTATGCTTGATCAAATGTTAAAACAAATGAAAGAGAATGGCTTAACATATCAAGATTACGTTTCAATTAACGGCGGAGATGAAAAAGCTTTAGAAGAACAACGTAAAGCTGAAGCTTTAAAGAATATCAAAGCTTCATTAGTTGTAAACAAGATTATGCTTAGCGAAGGTTTAGGCGTTACTCAACAAATGCTCGATGCTCAATATCAAAGTATCGCTGATCAATACAAGATGACTTTAGAAGATGTAAAGAAAGCATTAGAACCAAACAAAAATGAATTTTTAAGACAATTATCTAATAAAGTCTTTACAGAATTTATGCTTGCACACAATTAATTTATTTGGAGAAAAAGTAAATCTTTTCTACCAAATTAGAAATAAGAGGAGGTAGATTTATGAGTAAAGAAAATAATCAATTAATTCCTTTACTTATTACAAGGGGGATTATAGTTTTTCCAGGCTGCAATGAACAACTTGATGTAGGAAGAGTATTTTCTATCAATGCTGTTTCTTCAGCTTTAAGCGATTTTGATGGTAAGATTATTATCGTTAGTCAAAAAGATCCAAGTCTAGATGTAATTAGTAATGATTCAATCTATTCATATGGCTCTTTATGTACAATTACTTCTGTTAGAGAACAAAAAAGTCTATATAAAATCAAAGTTGCTTCTATCGCAAGAGTAAAATTAAAAAATGTCGACTTAACTTTAAAAGACGACAAAGATTATTTAAAAGCTGATTTTGACGTTGTTGAATCAGTCGTGGTCTCTGATCCAAAACTTGAAGAATCATTAATTGATCAAATTATCAATATGATTTCAAAGTTTTCAGCATCAACCTTACCACCTACATTAATTAATCGCCTTCAAAAAGGAATTTCTGCGGAAGATTTAACTAATCAATTAAGTCAATTCTTCCCATTTACTTTCCAAGATAAAGAAAAGCTACTTGAAGAAGTCGATGTAATTAATCGTTTAGAATTTATTCTAGATACTTTAGAGGAAATCAAAAACGCAAATGAGATTGAAAAATCAATCAATAGACGCGTTAGAGATAAAACCGATAAACAACAAAGAGAATTTATCTTAAGAGAAAAATTAAGAGCGACTCAAGATGAACTTAATGAAGTCATCGGAGAAAGCGAAGAGGATGAAGAACAAGAAATTCTCAAGAAATTAGAAGAGCAAGAGTATCCAGAGGAAGTCAAAAAGAAAATTAAGAAAGAGTTCCAAAGATATAAAGTTCTTCCTGCTGCTTCCTTAGAAGCAAGTATGGCAAAAACCTACATCGATTGGCTAGTCGATTTGCCTTGGTCAAAAAAGACTGAAGATAATAATTCTTTAGAAAATGTCGTCAAAGTTCTTGATGAAGATCACTATGGTCTTGAAAAAGTCAAAGAGAGAATCGTTGAATATCTTGCTGTTAAGCAAATGACCAATTCATTAAAAGCTCCAATTATTTGTTTATATGGACCTCCAGGAGTAGGAAAAACCTCTTTAGCTAAATCAGTAGCTAGAGCTCTTGGAAGAAAATTTGTCAAGGCAAGTTTAGGTGGACTTTACGATGAAGCAGAACTTAGAGGACATCGAAGAACTTACGTTGGGGCAATGCCTGGCAAGATCATCAAAGGAATTAAAAATGCTGGAGTTTGTAATCCGGTCTTCCTTCTTGATGAAATCGATAAGATGGCTTCTTCAAATAAAGGAGATCCTTCAAGTGCTTTACTTGAAATTCTTGATCCAGAACAAAATATATTCTTCCAAGATAACTATATCGAGGAGAATTACGATTTAAGCAACGTGCTATTTATTTGTACCGCGAACTATTTACAAAATATTCCTGCGCCATTAAGAGATCGTTTAGAATTAATTGAATTAAATTCATATACCGACATCGAGAAGATGAATATTGCTAAAACTCATTTAATTAATAAACAAGAAAAAGCTAATGGATTAAAAGAAGGACAAATTTCCTTTAGCGATGAATCTATTCAATTTATCATCGACTATTACACTCGTGAAGCGGGAGTAAGAGAACTCGAAAGACAAATTTCTTCAATTTGCCGTAAAGCGGTAGTTGAATTTATTAGAAATCCTAATTTAGAACATATTTCTATCGACGTAGATAAAGTTAAAGAATATCTTGGAACATATAAATATGAATATTCTAAAAAGGAAAAACAAAGTCAAGTAGGTGTAGTAACCGGACTTGCTTACACCGAATTTGGCGGAGATATCCTTCCAATTGAAGTTAATTACTTTGAAGGGAAAGGTGAACTAGTCATCACTGGTAATCTTGGTAACGTCATGAAAGAAAGCGCAACGATTGCTATCGACTATGTTAAAGCTAATGCGAAAAAATATGGAATTGATCCTAAATTCTTTGAAAATCACGGCATTCATATTCACGTTCCTGAAGGAGCTGTTCCTAAAGATGGACCAAGTGCGGGTATCGCCTTAACTACTTGTGTTATCTCTTCATTAACTAACACTAAAGTTAAAGCTAATGTCGCTATGACTGGCGAAGTAAACTTAAGAGGACAAGCTCTTCCTATCGGTGGATTAAAAGAGAAATCTTTAGCCGCTTTACGTTCAGGATTAAAGACGATTATCATTCCAAGAGACAATCAAAAAGATCTTGCGGATTTGCCTCATGAAGTCAAAGCTAAACTTGAGATTATCTTAATGGATAATGTCGACGACGCTTTAGAAGTTGCCTTTGAAAAATAGTATGATAAATTTTCGAAATATTAAATTTATTAAGTCATCAACTAATAAAAACGATGCATTACTTGATTTAGATAACGTCATCTTTATTGGAAGAAGTAATGTTGGTAAATCTACATTAATTAATCTGATTGCCGACAATAAATCTTTAGCCTTTGTAAGTAAAAGGCCAGGTCAAACAAAGCTATTAAATTATTTCCTTGTCGACAACAAGTTTTATCTAGTTGACGCTCCAGGATATGGATATAGAAAACTAGGAAAAAAAGATGATTTTGATTTGATGATGGATTCTTACTTTTCTAATAATGAAAGTTTAAAACTTGTAGTTTGGCTTTTAGATTCAAGAAGAGAATTATCAGAAGAAGACTTAGATTTTTACGATTTACTTACTAAATTGAATGTTCCTTCAATCGTGGTATTTACTAAAGCTGATAAACTAAATCAATCAGAAAAAGCTAAGATAACTAAGATTGCAAAAACTTCTTTGAGTGGATTTGAATACATCTTTACTTCATCGTTAAATAAGAAAAATATCGATGAATTAAGGCAAAAAATTAGTATGTATATTAAATAAAACAATTTGAGATGAGATAATTTCATCTCTTTTTTAATACTATTTTTATTTATTTTTTCATAAAGTAAAATAGGTGAAAATATGAAAAAAGAGTTTTATAAAGACTTTCCTTTTGATCAAAAAATTGATCAATGTGAAATTATTAAGTCAAAAGTGTCTTGCGTAGAATTATTAAATAAGACGATAAAATGCCAAATAGAATGTGATGTAAAACTATTCTTTCAAGGAAAAGAAGAAGTAAAAACTTTGGAAATTCCTTTTGAAAATGAGATCGATCAAGAAGAAATATCTTCATGCGAAGCTTCTATCAATAAAATAGATTATTTTATCACTTGTTCTAGATTAACTATATCTGGGGAACTTGAAGTAAAAGAAAAAATAAGAGAAAGCGAAGAATTTAAAATTGATCCATTGAAAGAATCTTTATTATCTTCTTTTATTTCTTATAAAAGGAATAAAGAAAGGGATGTAGAAATTATATCTACTCTTCCTGATAGCGAAATTAAAAATCAAATAGACCATATCAATATAGATTTAAATAATCTGGAAAAAGTAAATAATGAAGAAGAAAATATTCAAGTGCCTCGACCTTATGAACTTAAGGAAGATGAAGATGATGAAATAGTTATTAAGAGTGAACCCATAAAAGAAGATAGTATAGAAGGAAAAAAGGAAAGTATCCTTCAAGATAATTACGTATCTTCATACTTTTATTATAAAGTTGGAAAAAATGAAAAACTAACTGATATCCTTTTAAAACTACAAGTTTCAATGGATGAATTTTTAAAATATAATAAACAAAAAGAATATCCAGAGAATACATTATTAAAATTTAGAAGAAAATGAAAAATAAACTAGCTTATCTTTATCAAATAAAGGTAATTAATATTGTTGAAATTAATGAAAAAATCTTTAAAGTAATTACTCCAGAAAGTTATTTTATATTAAAAAAAGTTGATTCTTTAAATAAGGAAAATATTTATATTAGGCTCCAGATGACTAAACTCAATTATTTTTCTTTGCCTCTTAAAAGCATCAATGACCGCTACGTGGAAGAGATTAATCATGAATACTATATTTTGTCTTATTTCTACAAAGATGAAAATCTTTCATTAAATGAGGTAAGAATGTCTTTTTATTTAAAAGCACTGGGTCATCTTCATTTAAATTCCTCCTACCCATTAAAAGTTAATGATGGATACTTTATCGAATCGTTAAATTATATTGAAAATAAAATAATTAAAATAAGAGAAGAAATTGAATTAAGGATGTATAACATCGAACATCAAGAATATCATAGCCCTAGTTCTTGGTATTTTATTTCCTGCTATCAAATATTTAATAACGCTTTAAATGAAAGTCAAAAATATTTGGATTTATTAAATGAAGAATTTGAAAAGCTCAATAGCGTAGAACTTACATTAACTTATCAAAACTTTTCTTTAGATCACATTATAATAAAAGAGGAGAAAATAATCTCTCTTGAAAAGATGAATATTGCCCCTCCAGTTTATGATCTAGTGGACTTTATTGAAAAAAATTATAATGAAAAAATCGATATTTCTGTATTATTAAATAATTATTTTGGTATTTATCAATATAATTTATATCAAAAATATTGGCTGCTATCATTATTATATATACCAAAAGTGACTAAACAAATCTCTGATTTTAATGATATTGAAGATATTTATCTATCGATCAATTATCTAAAATTAGTGGAAAAAATTAAATCTAGTCTTTTGAAGCAAACTGGAGAAGAGTAAAAATTACAATTAGTATAACTAATAGGATTTGGTTTAGTTTAATTGGGCTTATTATAAATAAAATTGCTTGATAGACTAAGATAAATGGCAAAGAAGCAACAAGCCTTTTTTGAAAAATAGGTAATTTTTCTTTAATCATTAAAATGTATTTTTTCATTTAATTTCACCTATTAAACTATATTCCTTAATAAAATATTTAGAAGAAAAAATAATGATTCTATTTTTACTATTTTTTACTAAAATATTGACTTAATGAGTAAAAAAAGTAAAATATAGACATACGTTGATTAAGAAGTGATTTACATTTTTATTAATTAGAGAGCCTTAGATAGGTGAAAGTAAGGCAAATAAAAGTAAATCTAGTCGCTTATGAGTATGAAAGTAATGTTTCCGTTTATCGCGTTAAGATAATTTAGAGGGATTAATATATTATTAATCTGAATCTAGGTGGCACCACGGTTATTCGTCCTAATAGTTTAGACTATTAGGATTTTTTTTTGAAAGGAGAAAGATATGCTAGATAAAAGATATAATCCAAAAGATATCGAAAAAGGTAAGTACGATACTTGGAAAGAAAGAGACTATTTTAAAGCGGGAGATAAGTCTAAACCAAAATTCTCGATGGTTATACCTCCACCAAATGTAACTGGGAAATTACATATTGGCCATTCTTGGAATACGACTGTTCAAGATATCATCGCTAGATATAAAAGGATGAAAGGTTTTGATGTCCTTTGGCTTCCAGGCATGGATCACGCAGGAATTGCTACTCAAGCAAAAGTTGAAGAAAGACTTAGAAAAGAAGGCATTTCTCGTTATGATTTAGGAAGAGAAAAATTCTTAGAGCAAGCGTGGAATTGGAAGAAAGAATATGCAGATACCATCCATAATCAATGGAAGATGATGGGGCTATCTTTAGATTATTCTAGAGAGAGATTTACTCTTGATGAAGGCTTAAATAAAGCGGTTAATAAAGTATTTGTTTCTTTATATAATAAAGGACTTATTTATCGAGGAGAAAGAATCATCAACTGGGATCCAGTCTTTAAGACTGCCTTAAGCAACATCGAAGTCGTCTATCAAGATGATCCTGGAAAAATGTATTATTTCAAATACTTTATCGAAGGAACTGATGAATATTTAACCGTTGCAACTACTAGACCTGAAACTATGTTTGGCGATGTATGCGTAGTTGTTAATCCAAAGGATGAAAGATATAAAGATGTCGTTGGAAAGAAAGTAGTAAATCCCGCTAATGGGGAACTTCTTCCTGTTATCGCCGATAGCTATGTCGATGTCGAATTTGGAACTGGTGCAATGAAATGTACACCTGCGCATGATCCTAACGATTTTAAAATTGGTCAAAAATATGGTTTTCCTCATCCAATCTGTATGAATGATGATGCAACTATGAATTCTTTATGTGGAAAATATGAAGGACAAGATCGCTATACTTGTAGAGACAACCTTGTGGAAGATATCAAAAATAATGGTTGCTTGATAAAAATTGAAGATATAATTCATCAAGTAGGACACAGCGAAAGAAGTCACGCAGTAGTTGAACCAATGCTTTCTAAACAATGGTTTGTTAGAATGGAACCACTTGCTAAAGCTAGTTTAGATTTACAAAATAGCGATGAAAAAATAGAATTTATCCCTGAAAGATTTAATAAGATTTTTACCAATTGGATGACAAATTGTGAAGATTGGTGCATTTCTAGACAACTCTGGTGGGGACATCGAATTCCAGCTTACTACTCAAAAGAAACTGGTGAAGTTTTAGTTAGCGAAGTACCTCCAAAAGACATGGAAAATTACACTCAAGATGAAGATGTGTTAGATACGTGGTTTTCCAGTGCTCTTTGGCCATTCTCCACTTTAGGTTGGCCAAATAAAACTGAAGATTTAGAAAGGTATTATCCTCTCGATATCATGGTAACAGCTTACGATATTATCTTCTTCTGGGTCAGTAGAATGATTTTCCAAGGCGTTGAATTTACTTCTAAACGACCTTTTGATAAAGTCTTAATCCATGGATTAATTCGAGATGCTAATGGTAAAAAGATGTCTAAATCAAGTGGTAATGGAGTTGATCCAATCGATGTAATCGATCAATATGGAGTCGACGCATTAAGATATTTCTTAACTACATCAACTTCTCCAGGACTAGATACTCGTTACATCGAAGAAAAAGTTCAAAGCTCTTCTAACTACTTAAATAAGATTTGGAATGCTTCTAGATTCATCTTATTAAATATTAAAGATGGTGAAGAAAATTTTGAAATAGATGAAAACTTATTAGATGATATTGATAAATTTATCTTAACAAAACTTGAAAAAACTATTTCTAAAGTAACTCTCAATATGGAAAAATACGATTTCGCTAATGCGTCAACTCACTTATATAATTTCGTATATGATGATTTTACTTCGTGGTATGTTGAACTTTGTAAAATTAAACTTAATGGAGAAGATGAAAAAGTTAGACACAATACTTTAAGTGTACTTTTAAAAGTGTTAAAAGATATTATTCTAATGATTTATCCTTACACTCCATTTATCGCTGAAGAGATCTATTTAAATCTTCCTACTCATTTAGAATCAATTATGAAAGAAACTTATCCAGAAGTAGAAGAAAAGTTTATCTTTGAGGAAAGTGAAGAAATCGTTGTAGATATAATTAACATGATCAAAGAAGTAAGATCTTATAAAGTTGATAATTCTTTAGCCCCTAATGCAGAAATTAAATTAACTTTAATCCCTACTTCTAATCTTGATTTAAATAAATATCTACCTTATTTAAAGAGATTTACTTTCGCTAGTGAAATTAATATCTCTTCATTAGGAGAAGGAAATATCAAAGTATTTAAATTTGCTAATTTATTAATTGAAGATAATATCGATAAAAAAGAATTACTATTAAAGATCGAAAAAGAAATTAATAGATTGACTAAGGAAGTGGAAAGATGTCAAAAAATGCTTTCTAACCCTCAATTTATTTCCAAGGCTCCAGAATTTAAAATTAATCAAGAAAAAGAAAAGATGCAAGGCTATCAAAATGAATTAAATGTCTACATCGAAAAGAAAAATAAAATTAAATAGAAAGGATTTATAGTATATGGAAATTAATGAAATTAAATATGGATTTAAATTATTAGATGTCACTCCAGTTAATGATATCAGCGCGACTCTATATCATTACGAACATCTTAAATCAGGTGGGAATGTATATTATTTAGCTTGTGAAGATACTAATTGTGCCTTCACCATCGGCTTTAGAACTTTACCACAAGATAGTACAGGGGTTTGCCACATCATCGAACACAGTTTACTATGCGGTTCAGAAAAGTATCCTTTAAAAGAGCCATTTGTCAATTTATTAAAAACTTCTTTAGCTACTTTTTTAAATGCATTTACCGCAAGCGATTGGACGATGTATCCATTCTCTTCACAAACTCCAAAAGATTTTGACAATATTTTAAGCATTTATTTAGATGCAGTTTTTAATCCTTTATCAGTTAAAGATCCTAAACCTTTCTTACAAGAAGGATGGCATCTTGAGTTAAATTCTAAAGATGGATTACCTTCTTATAAAGGGGTAGTTTATAACGAGATGAAAGGAGCGATGAGCTCAGTTGATCGCGTCTTAAATCAAGCGACGAATGAAGCGATGTATCCAGATACAATTTATCGCCATAATTCTGGAGGAGATCCAGAAGTAATTCCTTCTTTAACTTATGAAGATTATAAAGCTTTCTATAAAAAACATTACACCCCTGAAAATGCAATGACTTATTTTTATGGAAAGATGGATATTGAAGAGAAATTAAAGTTCTTAGATGAAGAATACTTCTCTAAGTTTGATAAAACTGGTGAAGAAATAACTATCGAAAAACAAAAACCAGTAATCAATTTGAATTATGAAAAAGATTATGAAATCGGTAAAGAAGAATCATTAAAAGATAATACTTATATGTCTTTATGCTATGCATTAGATAGTTTTGATAATTATGAAGAATTACTAGCGATGCAAATATTAAATGACGCTTTATTATCTAAAAATGACTCTCCATTAAAAAAGAAATTATTAGACGCTAAACTTGGAGAAAATGTTTATGCAGTAATTGATGATGGAAATATCACTCCAAGTCTTACTATCGTCCTTGAAAAAACTAACAAAGATAAAAAAGAGCTATTCAAAGAAACTTTTGAAAATGCAGTTAGAGATATTGTATCTCAAGGAATAGATAAATCTTTACTTTTAGCTTCAATTAATTTTTCAGAATTTAAAGATAAAGAATTAGATATGGGTAGAATGCCTAAAGGATTAATCTTCGCCATGAATATGATGGGAAGTTTCAATTACAAAGGTGATATTACTAGCCATTTACAATTTTCAAAACATTATGAAAAATTTAAGAGAGAATTAGATAATGGATATTTTGAAAAATTATTAGAAAAATATATTCTCAACAGCGTTCATAATGTTGAAGTTGTCGTCAATCCTTCAAATACTTTAGGTGAAGAAAGAAATAGATTGATGGAAGAAAAGATGAAAGCAATCAAAGAGAGTATGAGTGAACAAGAAATTGAAGACTTAATTAAATTAAATCAAGATTTAGCTCTTTATCAAAATCATATCGACACTAAAGAAGAACTTTCTTGCCTTCCAAAACTTTCATTAAAAGATATTCCAACAAGTGTCAATTACCTTGATTCTAAAAAAGTTCAATTAAAGAAGATGGAAGGATTCACTCATACCATCAATACCAATAAGATTGCTTACACTAGACTATATTTTAATCTAGAAAGATTGACCGAAGAAGAAATTCCTTACGTCACTTTATTAACTTCTTTATATTTAAACGTACCTACTAAAAAACATAGTTCCTTAGAATTAACTAATTTAATTAAAACTTACTTAGGAGATTTCTCATTTAAAGTATCTACATTTGGTAGTTCTAAAGATGATGCTTCACTCTATTTAAGCGTTTCTTTAAGTGCAATTTTAGAAAATGTTTCTTACATTCCTTCATTAACAAATGAAGTCTTAATGAAATCTAAATTTACTAAGAAGGAAGTCTTGCAAGTATTAAAGCAAATGCAAACGGCAGTTAGAAATGAAATCATTGAAAATGGAATGAGAATTGCAATGAACGATGCAAAGAGCCACTTCTCAAAACAAGCATACTACTATTCTTTATACGCAAATGGACCAAAATTCTTTGATTTCTTAAATAATTTATTAAAAGATTTCTCTTATAAAGACTTTGTTAATAAATTAAAGGAGATTTCTAGTAAAATCTTTACTTACGACAATGTTAAAGTCTCTATTTCTGGTGATAAAGAAACCTTATCTTTATTAAAGAGACAAGTCAAAAAGATAAAACTTTACGATAATTCTTATGAAAATAGACTAAGTGCAAATATTAAAGAACCAACAAAAGAGGCGCTAATAGTTCCTTCTCAAGTTTCTTACAACGCTTTAGCGGGTAATCTTGAAAATGTAAATGAAAAATTGTCAGGTAAATATTTAGTTCTATCTCACATTGTAAATTACGACTATTTATGGGTTCAAGTTAGAGTTAAAGGAGGAGCTTATGGTTGCAGTCTATCAGCTGAGCTAACTAACGATGTTTGCTTTGGCTCATACCGTGATCCTAATGTAGTAAATACTTATGCTGCATTTAAAGATGTAGTGACATATTTAAAGAATTTCAAAGTGTCAAAAGATGAATTTAATAATTACATTATCGGAGCTTTAGGTGGGTTCGATTCACCAATGTCAACTCCTTTAACTATCGATACAGCTGACTTATATTATTTACGTGGATATTCAAAGAAAGATAAGATGAATCTTAAAAAAGAAATGTTACATACAAGCGTTAACGATATTAGATCTTTAGGAGACGTCTTTGAAAAATTAATTCCACTTTCAAGTGAATCAACTATTGGAAATGAGCAAAAGATTAAAGAATACTCATTTGAAAAAGTAAAATCTCTATAATAAAAGATGAGGGAAACCTCATCTTTTTTCTACTTGATCTCTTTTTTTTGAATGATCGAATAACAAGAATCTTTCCCAAAGACTAGATGGTCCACAAGAGAGCAGGAAATTCCTAAAGTAATTAGTTCTAATGAACTAGTTGTAAGTAGATCATTTTGACTAGGAAGAGGATTGCCGCTTGGATGATTGTGAACTAGATAATACTTTTTTGCGTCGTATTTTACTATATAGCTAATAATCACTCGACTTGAAAATGCTAAAGAGTTTTCGTTTCCAATAAAGAGCTCCTTAATGAAGAGAAGCTCATCCTTATTATTTACTAATACTAAAAATGATTTCTCTTGCTTTTCATTTTGATAGATGGATTTAAAGTATTTAATTAAATAATTTATGTCGATTTTTTTTCTTTTTACTTCAACGTAAGCTCTTTTTGCTATTTCAAAAATTGAAAGGATATTTAAAGCTTTCGCTTTGTTGATACCTTCAATCTCTAATAATTCATCTAAAGTAAGGTACTTTAAGTTTTCAATACCACTAGTTTTAACTAACAAATTATTAGCGATTTCTAAACTAGACATCTTCTTATTTCCAGAACTAATTAAAAGAGCAAGTAGTTCCGCGTTAGATAATTTGTCGATTCCAAACAATAAGGCCTTTTCTCTTGGCCTTTCATTTAGAGGCAAATCTTTAATTCTTGCCATTATGCCCAGGTAAATTTAAATCCACCAGGCAAAGTTGTACTTCCACTTTTTGACATAAATAGGCGATAGCAGATAACTGCGACGATGGCAGCGGCTAAACAAGCCATAACTGCAGCGATAGTAAATACTTCTCCACCTGTTAGTGTCATCATTTCAACATCACTTAACATGCGCATAGATTTTTCCTCCTTCATATAGATACTTAGTAAGAAAAATAAAAAAATCTAAAAAAAAATTATAAAAGTGCAAAATTTCGACATGGTGATTGTAGGATAATTATAACGGTGAGAATATGAAAGAAGAAATTATGATTATTACTAGTAGAGAGCAATTATTAAATTGTTTAGCTAACATCGAATCGATATTTAATAGTTTTACCAGTCAAGTGTATATGAAATTAGAAGTCAGCAAAGATCTATTTGAAGAAAGTCTATCTTTAATTGTTCCAAAATTAAGTTTTTATAACAAAGGAATAATAACTTCTTTAAATGTAATCGATAAAAGTTTTTATGAATATGAAGAAGATGATTTTCCTCTAGTTAAAACTCTTGATCAAAAATCGCTTATTAAGTTTAAAATACCAAGAGAAATGACTCTAAAAATTAGTTCCTTTGCTATTTTTCTAGGTGAAGTAGAAGGAACTTTAATTTTAGAAAATGAAGATGCAAAAGTGGTTTGCAAAAAGTTAAATAACGCGAAGATCATTAATACTAAGTCTTCCTCATATCTAACAAAAGAAAATGTTTTTATTAAAGGAGATCAATTGTTATGAAAGATATTATCGTAGTAACAAGTGGAAAAGGAGGAGTAGGTAAATCCACTTTAAGCGGTCTAATTGGTTTATATCTTTCTAAAAATTTTAAAGTGTTATTAATCGATGCGGACTTAGGTTTAACTAACTTAGAACTAATATTCAACGCTATAAAAAGTAAGTTTGATATTTCAGATGTTATCAAAGGAAGATGTGAATTATATCAAGCGATAAATAAAATTAAAACCAATCTTTTTTTATTAAATCTATGCTTATCAACAGAAGTAAATAAGTATCCTGAGTATCTTCTTGAATCATTAATTCAAGAGGTAAAAAATGATTACGATTATGTAATTGTAGATTCTCCTGCTGGAATAGAACAAGGGTTTTTAAATACTCTTACTATTGCAACAAAAGCATTGATTGTTTTAAATAACGAATTAACTTCTTTTGAAGATGCAAGAAAAACTTTAAGAGTTTGTAAAATGCATAAGATAAATAAAATCATCTTTGCAA
This sequence comes from uncultured Caryophanales bacterium, assembly GCA_945929875.1. Taxonomy (GTDB): domain Bacteria; phylum Bacillota_I; class Bacilli_A; order RFN20; family CAG-449; genus UBA3210. The sequence continues at coordinate 123,524 of CAMEOO010000001.1, read as the reverse complement.
TGAATAAATATAACAAAAAAGATACATTTAAAAGTGAAATCTATTCTAACTTTAATTACTATTTATCAAATCAATACTTATATTTAATTAAATATTGTAAAGGTGATATCTACAAGAAGCAAAAGATTCTTTTTCAAGATAAAGAATTTGTGAAAATGATAGAAAAAGAGATTAAGATAAATAGCTTATCTATAGTCTAAATATTAATGATTGTTCATATATTTTTTTAGGAGGAAGAACAATGGACAAGGTTGAAGACATTAGAAATCGCATTAAAAAAGATAAAAAGAACAAAGTTTTTAAAATATTAAGTGTAGTATGTGGATTATTATCTATTCTTCTTGGAGTTCTCATTTATATGAAGAAAGATCAAAATGCCTCTTTTTTGAAAAATAATTTTGGGATAAATGCAAATTTTACAAAAGTGAATGAAAATGTTGATAATGTACTAGATTCATTATTTACCTTTAGAACAAATAGTAGTGGCGTTAAAAGTGTAAATTCTAATGTCATTTATTTAAAAAGTGATGAAGATGATTATTTTTATTGTGAAGGAAGTCAAATTCCTTCCTTAGATTATGGAGTGGTTTATTTAGTAAAAAAAGAGTTAGATGATTCATATTCTCTACTTGTAGAGTATCAAAACTCGCTTCTTGTTGCTTATTATAACGTATTTGATCCCCTTGTCAAAACTTACGATCAAGTAAAAAAGGGGGATTATCTTTGCTCATACAATCAAACTTTTAAAGCCTTATTTAAGCAAGATGGAAAAATGATCGACTATTCAGAAATTAAGTAATGTTAATTATCCATCCTTTAACCATTATTTATATTCTTTTAGCCCTGATATTTAATAGATTTAATGGTATTTTATTTTTATATATCTTTGGATTAATTCATGAATTATCGCATGTATTTGTAGCCAAAATCTTTAAAATAAGAACTAAAGAAATAATAATGTATCCAACTGGATTTAATGCAAAAATAGAGGATATATATTTATTACATCCAATTAAGCAATTATTGATTCTTATCAGTGGTCCTGCAAGTTATTTTATAAGCCTGTTATTGATTAAATTATTATTTGAAGTAAACTTAATTTCATCATATGGTCTTCGCTTGGCACAAGAATATAATATGATGATACTATTATTTAACATTATACCTATTTATCCTTTAGATGGAGGAAAGATAATCGATATCCTTTTGGCTCATTTTTTTAATGAATTACAATGTAGAGTAATAAGAATCATTTTATCTTTCATTCTTGTACTTTTGCTATTATTTGTAATAAATACTTTGGGTGATGCTTTAATAATTGGATTTATTTTAATTGGTTTTATTTCTCAAATTGTCAATTTTAAAAAAGATTATTTATTGTTTTTAATAAAAAAAAGATTTTCAAAAGAAAATTATAAAGATAAAATTAATAAAAAATTAACGATTTTCCGCTTTAGAAATAATTATTATTTCGATAAGACAAAGTTTTTCAACCAAAATGAAATAATCGATAAGATTTATCAAAGAGAAAAAGATACTTAGATAATGAAAAATATAAAATTTTCTTTTACAATATGGTTGTAGATTATATAATTAAATTATGAATAGAGAGAGGAATTAAAAATGAAAAAGAAATTATTATTATCTTTAGCGGTTTTGTCTGTTTTTACCCTAGGAAGTTGTTCAAAAAAATTAGATTATGAAGAAGCTAAAACTTTCGCTAGTGAGAATTATTCTAAAGTTGAACTTAACTATAAGAGTTGTAAAACAAAAACAGTTATCGATGTTAAGAAAGCGGAAGGTATTTACGCTAAAATGTTTGAAGTAGGAAAGACGGAAGATGAAGTAGATTCTAGCGTTGATACATATAAATATGATGTTGTGTCATTAGATTTTGATGATACATATACTTATTCTTTAAATGGTAAAGAAATGACTGTTACTAAATCAGTGAGTTCAGCTGATTACTTTAAAGAAGTGGATGATCAATTAGGCCTTTTAGATTCAGTGGAAGCAAAAGTTACTGGAAAGGGATCAAAAGAAACTTATTATTTTAATGAAGAAGGACTATTAACTAAGGCTACTGTTTCTATTGATATGTCATTCACGATGTCTTCATTTGGCGTTACTGTAAACGGTGGAATTACTATGGCCACAACAATCACTAACACATATTCCAAATAAATTATCATTTATTATCTAAATCAATATCTTAATAAGGAAAAGAATCTATTCTTTTCCTTTTTTTTAATTAAATATGGAGGGGAATAGGACATGAAAAAGAAATTGTTAACGCTTTTTTTAGCAATTATTTCTTTAATATCTTTAAATAGTTGCGCAAAAAAGATGGATTATGGTCAAGTAATATACTTTGCAAGTCAAACCTATTCAGATTCTCAAATCAATTATGGAAAATGTAAGAGTATCTTAACTAAAAATGTAAAAAAAGCTGAAGGCTATTTTGAAGACTATTTTAAAGTCGGATAAAATATATGTAAAAACGAATCAGGATTTGAAGCGTATAAATTTCAAAAATACTCGTATAATTTCAATGATTCGTATTCTTTTAAAGTAATTGGAAAAAAGATTACGGTTTCAAGGAAAATAGATGCTCAAACATATTTTAGCAAAACCATATCTAGTTCTCCAAGTTATGCCACTAGTGTATATGGAGATGGATTAAAAGAAGTCTATCATTTTAATGATTTAGGCCTATTAAGTGACTATAAAATAACTCTTAGTATATATTTTAATTTGGGTAGTAAAAATGGCTCGTTAAACTATGTAGAAACCTTAGAAGTAGATTATATAAAAATAATAGTATAAAAAAATTTTATAAATATTATAAATTACTGCTTTTTTACAGGTAAGTTTATTTATTTTGAATTGTAAGTCACAAAATTATTTCGATTTTGCAATAATTAGTTGAATAATATTTCCCTTTATGATAAATTACAAATGTTGTCGCCTAATAGAGGGCCTCAACCGCATTGAAAAGGTATTAACTATTCGACCTTAAGAGCGAGTCTAAGTCTATAGAAAATAGGAGGTAACTTAAATGTACGCAATTATTGAAACTGGCGGAAAGCAAGTTAAAGTAGAAGTTGGCTCAAAAGTTTACGTTGAAAAATTAGACGTAGAAGTTGGATCTACTTATACATTTGACAAAGTTTTACTTGTTAGCGATCAAGAAGCTAAGGTTGGAACACCTTACGTTGAAGGTGCTAGCGTTGTTGCTAAAGTTGAAAAACAAGGTAAAGAAAGAAAAATCTTGGTTTTCAAATATAAGAGCAAAGCTAACTATCGTAGAAAACAAGGACATCGTCAACCATATACTTGTTTAACTATTGAATCAATCAATGCTTAATCATGATTAAAGTAAAAAGAATCTATTCGAATAACGTTTTATGTGGACTTGAAGTTAAAGGACACGCAAATTCGAATGAAAGTGGCAAAGATCTCATCTGCGCTGCTGTATCTTCAATTCTAACCGGTGGATTCAATGCATTAGTCAAAGATGAAATCGAAGAAGTCATTTTAGAAGAAGGATACGCTAAAGTGATGGTCAATGAAAGTGCTAGTATTTCACTACAAGTACTAAGAGTAATCGAAATACAGTTATTGACTATTGAAGAAAGTTATCCAAAATATATTAACATTAAGTAAAAAGGAGGTTGCAAAATGTTGTTTAAATTAAATATCCAATTATTTGCTTCTAAAAAAGGTGTTGGATCAACTAAAAACGGACGTGATTCAGAATCAAAACGTTTAGGTGCTAAAAAATCCGATGGCCAATTCGCAACTGCAGGTTCAATTATTTACCGTCAACGTGGAACAAAAATTTATCCAGGCGTTAATACAATGAAGGGTGGAGACGATACAATCTTCGCTACATGCGATGGAATCGTCAAATACGAACGCTGGGGTAAGAAAAGAACAAAAGCTTGCGTTTACCCAGTCGAAGCTAAATAAATTAGATTGTAAAGCACTTAATTATTTAGGTGCTTTTTTTAAAAAAATGTAAAGAATATTATTGGAGGTAGTTATGTTTATCGATAAAGCAAAAATCACTCTAAAGGCCGGAAAAGGTGGAGATGGTGCCATTTCTTTTCTTCATGAAAAATTTATTGAAAAAGGTGGACCAGATGGAGGAAATGGTGGTCGAGGAGGAAGTATTTACTTTAAAGCCACAAATGATGAAACTACCTTAATTAATTATCGTCATGCCAGAAAAGTCTCCGCAAATGATGGAGGAAAAGGCGAAAAGAAAAAAATGTATGGACGAAAAGCAGAAGATGTTTATCTTAATGTTCCAGTTGGAACCGTCATCTTCCAAGAACCAGAACATACCTTTTTAGCGGACCTTTCTAAAGAAGGACAAATTTATCTAGGTGCAAAAGGAGGAAGAGGTGGAAGAGGTAACGCTTGCTTTGTCTCTCCTACTAATCGAGTCCCTCGCGTTAGTGAAAATGGTCTTCCTGGAGAAGAAAAAACTTTAACTCTTGAATTAAAACTTTTAGCCGATGTAGGTTTAGTAGGTCTACCTAGTGTTGGTAAATCAACCTTGTTAAGCGTAGTCAGTGCAGCTAAACCAGAGATTGGCGATTATCCTTTTACCACATTATCCCCAAATTTAGGGGTTTGTAGAGTAGGCGATTCTTCTTTTGTTATGGCGGATTTACCTGGATTAATAAAAGGAGCAAGTCAAGGAAAAGGCTTAGGCTTAGTCTTTTTAAGACATATTGAAAGATGTCGAGTTCTTGTTCATATTCTAGATATGTACAGCGAAGATCCTCTTAATGATTTTAAAGTAATCAATAATGAACTAGGTGAATATGGATATAATTTATTAAAAAGAAAAATGATTGTGGTTTGCTCAAAAGTTGAAGACGTGGAAACAACTAGAAAATATCTTGAAGTAAAAAAAGCTTTAGAGGGACAATATGAAGTACTACCAATTTGTGCTATATTACACGAAGGAATTGATGAACTTCTTTATAAAATTAAGGAAACCTTAGACGTAGCTCCATCATTTCCTCTTTATGAAGAAAAAGATCAAGAAATTAAAGTTTACGATGCGAAAAAAAATCTTAAACCAGAGTTTGAAATTAAAAAGATCAGTCAAAATGAATATCGCATTTATGGGGAAAGAATTGAAAGAACTTATTCTTTAATTAATGTTTCTACCGATGAAGGAGTCATGAAATTATTATCAGTTCTAAGAAATATAGGAGTTGATGAAAAACTTCACGAATTAGGAGCAAAAGATGGAGATAATGTTTATCTTTGCGATTTTGAATTTGAATATTTTGAATAGTAGGGAAACCTACTTTTTTTCTTATTAAGAAAAAGAAATATGGAATAATCATCTTTTATAATATAAAATGAGAAAAAGGAGTCAGAAATATGAAAGAGAAATTTTCTAGCGTGCATATTGGTTTAATATCTTCGTTGTTAAATTTATTAATTCTTTTTTCTATTTTTGTAATTTTAGGCTAATGTATTATTATGTAAGAGGTACTATTGTTGAAGTATATATCGATAGCGTGGTAGTCGATGTATCTGGAATTGGTTATCATATTTTAATGTCACATCCAGAAGTTTATAGCGTTGGGCAAACATCATTAATCTACGTTTCTCATATCGTTAGAGAAGATGAACAATATTTTGTTGGTTTTTCTTCTTTGGAAGAAAAAGATCTCTTTAACAAATTGATTGATTGTAAAGGTATTGGACCAAAGACTGCATTAAATGCTTTAAGAGATATCACTATTGAAGAGTTTATCGACGCAATTAATAATAGCGACGTAAAAAGATTAAAGAAACTTCCAGGTATTGGACCAAAGGCTGCTTCACAAATTATCCTTGACTTACAAGGAATTTTAAAAGTTGAAGAAAACAAAGCGACACTAAAACTAAATAAAGCTCAAGAAGATGCAAAATCTGCTTTGAAAAATTTGGGCTTTAAAGTTAAAGATATCGAAGAGTGCATTAAAAAGATTAATGACGACTCTTTATCTACCGAACAATATGTTACTCAAATCTTAAAGATGATTCGAAAGGGGTAAAAAATGGGGAAATTAACTAGTCCAGAAAATCAAAATGAAGTAGAAAAACAAGAAGAAGTTTCTCTTCGTCCTTTAACATTAGATGAATATGTTGGTCAAAGCCAAATAAAAGAAAACTTAAAAATATTTATCTCTGCCGCGAAGAAAAGAAATGAAACCCTAGACCACGTTTTAGTCTATGGACCTCCAGGGCTTGGAAAAACCACTTTAGCTTATGTAGTCGCTAATGAGATGGGAGGAAAAATAAAACTAGTCAATGGTCCTTCAATTGAAAAACCAGGAGATCTTGCGGCAATCTTATCAACCATTAATCCGGGTGATATCTTATTTATTGATGAAATTCATCGCCTTCCTCGAGTTGTGGAAGAGATTCTTTATGGAGCCATGGAAGATTTTACTTTAACATTAATGGTAGGTAGAGATGAAGATGCAAGAAATATTACTATTGATCTAGCCCCTTTTACTCTCTTTGGAGCCACTACTAGACCGGGAGATCTATCTTCTCCACTAAGAGATAGATTTGGGATAGTTTCGCGTTTAGATTATTACACCTTAGAAGAATTAGAACAAATTGTTAAAAGAACTAGTAAAGTTTTTCAAACTCCAATCGATGATGAAGCATCTAAAGAAATCGCTTTAAGAAGTCGAGGAACCCCTCGTATTGCCAATAGAATTTATCGAAGAGTCAGGGATTTTGCTTCTTTCTCAGATTCTGAAATAATTACTACTGAAATTTGTAATAAAGCATTTGAAATGTTAAAAATTGATTCTTGTGGTTTAGATGATGTCGATACTAGATATATTAAAACCTTGATCAAAAGATTTAATGGAGGTCCAGTAGGGCTAGAAACTTTAGCCTCAACTATTGGAGAAGAGATTAATAACTTAGAAGAAGTATGTGAACCTTATCTTTTAAAACTTGGATTAATTAATAAGACTCCAAGAGGAAGAATTGCTACTGAAAAAGCTTATCAACATTTTAAAATCGATTTATTTACTAAGGATTAATATTTTTCTTACTCTTGATATTTACTCCAATTATGCATCCGATGATAATTAGTAATGATCTAGTTAAAACAATATAAATTGAAGAGATTTGATAATCTTTATTAATTAACTTAATCGAGTAAATTACAATTAGGTAAATACAAGTTAACAATAGGCCGTTTAAAAGGCCTTTTTTCTTTTCGATTAGCCCATAAATTAAACCCATTATAAAAAATAAAACTAGAGATAAAGCTAATAGTAAATTATCGTTTAAAGTGATAGAAATTACTTGTAATGAACTTAGTAAAGATATGGTAAGTGAAAAAATTACCCCAAGAATAATTACAGAAATAAAGGTTAAACTAAGATTAGTGAATTTACGTTTCATAATGCACCTCATTATTATTTATGTAAATTCATTCATTTTTAGAAGAGGGAAATATGAGTCTAGAAGAAATTTTTCATTTAAGTTATAAAACATTAATTTGCTATGCTTTTTTAATTGCTATTTTAAAAATAATGGGAAAAAGAGAAATTGGGAAATTGTCGACGTTTGATATCGTAGTATTTTTTGTTATCAGCGAATTATTCTCTTTAAGCTTAAATGAGCCTAAAGCTAGCATTTTGCATAGTTTAATTCCAATCACTATAATTGTCATCCTTCAAGTAATTACCGCTTTTATTTCGTTAAAAAATCGAAAGTTTAGAAAATCGATGGAAGGTAGCCCTACTTTTATTATTTACAATGGGGAATTGAATGATAAAGAGATGAAAAAGAATCGATATAACATCGATGATTTGCTTCTTCAACTAAGAATGAAAGATGTTCAAACTCCTGATGAAGTTCAATTTGCAATTTTAGAAAATAACGGTGAATTAAATGTTATATTAAAAGAAGATAATTCTTTACTTGATCCCTTACCTGTTATAGAAGATGGTCAAGTCAATTTCAAAACTTTAAAAAGATTGAATATGAATAAAGAAGATTTATATAAAATAATTTTTAGAGAAGGTTTTACTAAATTTGATGACATTTTTCTTCTATTATTAAAGGAAAACGGAGTTTTTCTTTTGCCTTATGAGAAATGAGATTAAGAAGAATAAATTCATTAAAACATCTACGTAAGTTGAAACTATTAATGCGATTAAAACTCCTTCTATTTGATATTTTCCAACAAGCATTACAATTAATATTATTCTAATTATTGAAGAGATACAAGTAGAGAGGAAAGCTTTTTTTGAAAGATTAAAAAAAAGTAAACAAGTGATAAGAGGTGTTTCAATATAATAAATCATAAAAAATAGAGAGTATTTTCTAATTATTTCTTCACCATAATTGTTTTTATAAATAATGGTGGTGATTTCTTTAGGGAAGAACTTAAAAATTAAAGATATTACTAGTCCAATAAAAAAACATAAAAAGAAAATTTCTAAAACGAATTTTTTAGCTTTGCCATATTGCTTTTTTCTTATCATTTTTCCAAGATTTGGAATTAGTAAATTCGATAATGTAACTGAAATAAAACCAGGCATTAGGACTAGTGGTAGCACATAAGAACTCAATATTCCATAAGAAATTGTTATTTCATTTATTGGATAATGATTCTTTAACATCAATGAAGTAAATAAAATTGGTTCGACAAAATAAGTTAGTGAACCCACTAATCTAGATAAAGTTAATGGAATAGATGATTTTAATATCTCGTGAAAATATGAATCTTTTTTATCGTTGATGTAAATGAACTCTCTATATTTTTTAAAAGAAGAATTTTTGTAGAATAATAACATGTACATCACTTGAAATATTTCTCCTATACATAATGAAAAAACTGCGATAGAGGCTTTATAAGGGGCTTCAAGACTTGGAAAAATCAATAAAATTATTATTAAAAATAATAATCTTCCACATTCTTCGAATATTTGCGAAAAAGAGGTTAATTTTAATTCACCAACCCCAATAAAATAACCTTTGATGATACTTGATATCGATGTTAATGGAATAACAAATATACTAGCGATTACACAAGGGAAAGTATTAATATTATTCAAAAGATGATTACTTATAAAATATGAAAAAACGGCTAGAAGAGTAATTAAAATTCCAGAAAGAAAAATAGTTATGATCAACGCATTTTTTAAAATGATTTTTCTTTTTCTAATATTTTTAGCAATTAAGGATCCAATTGTATTTTGTAAAGAAAGAGATGATAAGGTCAAAAGTAGCAGTATCAAAGGATTCACTAGAGAAAAAAGTGACATTGCTTCAACACCAAGTTCTCTTGTAATAATAATTTTACTAGAAAGAGAAAGTATTTTTGCAAATAATGCAATTAATAGAACTTCAATGAGTAAAATGTATTGATTTTTTTTATTCATTTTTCTCCTTATTATTGAAAATAATAAACTTAAATGATATAGTAGTTTAGCGATTACGTATTTTAATTGTTTTATTTATTAAAATAAATAATTGAAAAATGACAATCACTACTATAAATCATAGTTAGAAATATCAAAAATAGAACAACGGAGGAATAAAAATGCGACGTTTTGCCGGATATATTGCAACAGTAATAACCTTAATTTGTACAGTTTTATTTTGTACGCCATTACAAGTAAGTTCATTAAAGTCAGGTTTAGAGTATGGTACTGGATATGAAGCTGTTTATCAAATTGATTTTGAAGAAAGTACAAAGACAATCGAAGATATTGTCGAAATATTGACTAATCGAATTGAAGATGCAGGCGTGAGAAACGCAAATATTGAATCTGTTAGCGATGTTGACACTAATGGTGATAATCATCAAGTTAGAATTCAAACAAATGCGCAAACGGAAGATGACTTTGAATATGTTCTACGTTCATTAGAAGCTACTGGAACTATCACAGTATCTGGCGTTATGGATGAAGGGGACTACATTGAAATTACTGACCCATTTGTCATTGGCAGTGCGAAAGTTGAATATTCCGGAAGCACTCCATATGTTCAAGTTGATGTAAAAGATTACGATAAATTTAATAACTTTATTACATCATGTAACAATGCATACGAAGAATTTAAGAACAAATATCTAGAAGATAGCGAAGATTCAAGTAAAATCGATGGTGTAGTCGTTATTTGGCTTGATAAAACAGAAGCAGATAGCTATGTTGATGCATTTGAAAACGAAAATAAAGTTATTCAAGAAAAAATCAAAGAAAAAATCTTATCAATTGTTCCTACTTCTTATTTTAAGGTAGAGAAAGATTTAAATGATAAAGTTACTACTGCTTCATTATTAATTGATAGATACGATTTTGATCAAATTCAAATGGTTAGCGATTCCGCTCATACAATTGAAAGATTATTAAATTATGAGCCACAAGATTATTCGTTAAGACGCCTTTACGTTCAAAAAGTTAATGCAACTTTTGGTAACAATTCATTCAACATCGTATTAATCGGTGTTTCAGTATTAACACTTCTTGCTTGCATTTTCTTAATTGTGAGATATGGCTTAGCGGGACTTTGTGGAGCAAGCGCATTCTTAGTTAGTAACTTGCTATCTATTGTTGTATTTAACTTCTTTGGTTATCCTCTTACTACGATGGTCGTAGTATCATTCTTGATTATCATGGCGTTAAATCTAGCGTTAATTGTTCCATTACTTGAAAACTTTAAAGATGAATTATATAAAGGTAAATCACCTATTAAAGCAAATTCAGAAGCATTCAAATCAACTAGAATTCTGTCTCTTGACGTATTAGTATGTTCATTAATTAGTAGCATTATTACAATTTTAATTTCTATTAACCAAGTTAAATTATTACCTATCACTTTAACAATCGGTGCAATTGCTTCATATGTTGTAACTAGACTCTTGATGATGCTTACAATGTGGTGGCTCACTTCCTCAAAAGTCGCTGAGAATAGAAAGATATTTATGGTTAAAGATAAGGACCTCATCAGCGCGAATAAAGATGAAACTCAAAAGAAATTTAATTTCATGTACAAATTTAATCCAAATAGAGAAGGAAAGAAAGTTTCATTAATTGCTTTAATTGCTAGCGCAGTTTCTGTTGTTGTAATTTTGGTTACTTCTTTAATTCCAGGTGTAGGCACATTAAACTACACTTCAGAATTTGATTCAACTACCAGAGTGGAAATAACTGCTGAAGTTAGTGGAAATACCCACGTATTTGATACTAAAGATGAAGTTAATGAATTTTTCCAAAACGAATTTGATTTAACTCCAACAATGATTTCAATCAACAAAGTTGAAAACGTTGTCCTTGATCCTCAAAACCGTGACGATTTACCTACTATGGCTTACATCTCTATCGAATTTGATTCTCAAGGTATTGATTATGATACTTTCTATGATACATTAGAAGAAAAATTCTTTAATTTAGAGGAAGTACAAGGAGAAAATGTTGAGTTATTTGTCGCTACCACAAAATCAACTATGCCAACTTACATCCTAACATATAGTGCAATAACCTTAGTTATGTTTGGTCTTCTTTCTGGAATTTACTTCACAATTAGATACAGATTTAGTTATGGTATTTCTTCTTTAAGCACAATTATTCCTGCTGGTTTAGTTGCAGTAGCATTATTCTCGATTGCTAGAATTCCAACTTCTCCATTACTACTTATGGGAATTGCTTCGGGATTACTAATTGCATCAATTTCTCAAATACCTCTACTAGCAAGATTTAAAAAGCTCACTCGTGAATCAAAAACAAAAGTTGCCACATTCGAGCAAAGAAAAGAAATTATCCTAAGAGGAAATAAAGAAAGCTTAAGTAGTGTCATTACGATTTCTTCTGTAGCTTGTGGGCTAATTATTGTCGGGGCATTCTTTATTCCTTTAGATCTAGTAAGCGTATTTGGTGGAATGCTTGTTTCTCTTGTTCTAGCTACCTTGTTAACTTGTTTCTTATTTACTCCAATTTGTTTAAAACTTGAAGAAAAATATTATTCTTATCGCGCTAAGAGAATGACTAAAGTATTAACTAAGAAAAAAGAAAAAGGCAAAAAGAGATTAAATAAAATCAAAGAAGCTCATAGAAATGTAGGTTCTGAACCAGAAGAATCAATTATTCCTGGTATAAATGATTAATCATGGCTGCTTATAGCAGCCTTTTTTGAAAGGATGTATATGAATTTTATCGATAAATTAAAGTCATCATTAAACTTAAGTGATGAAATCTATCAAGAGATGATTACTCCTACATCATCACTTGAAGTAGAAGATCCTAATAATTTTTTAAATATAGATATTGCTACCTCTAGAATTTTAAAAGCCATTACTAATAATGAGCCAATAATGATTTATGGAGATTACGATTGCGATGGTATTTGTAGCACATCAATTTTAGTGGAGACTTTTAAAAAGTTAAATTATAAAGTAGGGTATTATATTCCTTCTAGATATGTTGATGGGTATGGCATCAATGTTGATATGGTTAATAAAATTGCCTTAAAAGGTTATAAATTAATTATTACTGTCGATAATGGCGTTAGTCAAATTGAAGCTTTGACCTTAGCGAAAGAAAAAGGAATTGATGTGATTTTAACTGATCACCATGAAATATTAAATCAAGTGCCTCCTTGCTTTACTATCGTTCATCCTTTTTATAAAAATAAAGAAGTAATTCCTCAATGTGGAGCATACGTTAGTTTCATGCTTTCAATTAAGCTTCTTGGTAAAATAGATGATTACTTATTATCTTTAGCCTCTTTAGCCACAATTTCTGATATGATGCCTCTTGTTAAAGACAATCGTACAATAGTAAAAAAAGGACTTGAGACGATTAATTCTAATAAGTTTCTTCAATTTATGCGCTTAAGTAATAATGATATCGATGAAAAAGAACTAGGTTTTAATATCGCCCCAAAAATTAATGCTCTTGGAAGAGTAAAAGAAGATTTTTCCGTTAATAATGTAGTGAAGTATTTTACTTCAAATGAAAAAAATGACATTTTAAATTTAGCTTTATATATCGATGAAGTCAATGAAGAAAGAAAACTCATCTGTAGTCAAGCATATAACTCATTACATATTGAGAAAAATGATGATAAAGTAATCATTTGCTTATTTGACGATTTAAAAGAAGGGTTAATAGGCCTTGTAGCGGCGAAAATATTAAATGCATATAATAAGCCAACAATTGTCTTTACTCGTTCATCAAACGGCCTATTAAAAGGAAGTGGTAGAAGTTTAGAAGGTTTCTCCTTAGCCCAAGCTTTTAAAGATTTAAAAGATGTGATTGAAGTTTATGGTGGTCACGCTCTAGCGGGTGGATTAAGTATCAAAGAAGAAAACTTTAATCAATTTAAAGAAAGAATCAATCTTCTTAGTAAAGATGTGGTTATTGTTCCAAAATCTAAGATTGTCATCCCTTTAGAAAAAGATGAATTTACCTATGAAAATTATCTAGAATTAAGAAAATTAGCCCCATTTGGGGAAGGGAATGAAGAACCATATTTCTCATATACTATAGAATGTAGTATGATAAGATATATTGGTAATAGAAAACAGCACGCTAAAGGGAGTATAAATTCTAATTGTTCATTTATTTACTTTAATGCAGATAAAGATTTAATTAGTTGCTGTAAAAAAGTTACTCTTATTGGTAAAATAGAAAAAGATAAGTATCTTGGTTATCAAAATCTATCATTTAACGTTGTGGAAATTAAAAAGGAGGATTAAAAATGGTTTTTAAAATTATTGTCTGTAGTATTCTTTTAGTCTTAAATTTAGCTAGTGTGATTTACTTTTTATTAAATTTAAAAATAGTAAATGGCAGAAGAATTGATGAAGAAAATTCTATTGTAGTTACTTCGCCTGGGACAAGCAAAGTTCTTTACCTAGTAATGCTTATTAGTTCTAATGTCGGGTTTATTTTAGTTTTAATTTTTTCAATTATCTCAAAAATTGATTTATTATCATTTTTTATGTATTTAATACTATTACTCTTAATAAATGGAATGAGTTTAAATTTCTTTATCAAATACTATTTTGATTATGTAAAATTATCTGAAGGGAAATTTTATATTAAAAGTTTTTTAAAAGATGAAAGAATAGTTGAAGAAACAGAAGTTAAAAAATCTAGCATCAATCAAAATAAGATTTATTTTGGAAATGATAATAATTCTACTCTATTTTATTTAGTTTACAACTATCAAAATGTCGATAAGATCATTTCTCATCTATACCATGATTTAGACGTTGATTTTAATGAAAATTTATTAAATTATTATAAAATCGAACTTAAAAAGAAGGAAGAACCAAGTAACGAGCAAAGCACTGAGACTGTTTCTTTAGAAAATGAAACTCCTACTAGTGAAAGCGAGAAAATAGAAAATGATAAATATACTTCTTCTCAAGTAGAAAAATATACCGAAATTGGTGCTAGATTTAGGGAAAATGAAAAAAAGAATAAAATTATTGATATTGTTAAACACTGTCTATTACAAATATTAATTATTGGTTTTGTACTGTTTTTTACTTTCTATTTCAATAATTACTTCTTATTAATCATCTTATTAGTTAATGCTTATTTAGCTTATTCAAAGATTAAAGAAATGAGAAATAAATATCATTTTGAAGGAAAAAATGACTTTGATTTAGGCTTAAAATATGCTTATTTAGATAAACGAGTAAAAGGTTATCACCAAAATAAAAATAAATTGATGAAATCAACTTTGGTCATGATTGGAATTTTTGTTGGAATTTATATTATATTCACCGGATATTTACTATTTACTAGTAAACCAATTGATTTATCTAGTTCTTCATATTCTTTGGTGGAAGGTCAAATTACTAGTATTAGCGGGAATAATAAGAGCATCAATATTAAAATTTCTGATTCAGAAAATAAATATCAAGAACACACCTTTCAAATTCCAAGTGCGCTATTTAACTATTATGATAATGAAGCAATACTAAATGAAGAAGTTAATCAAAATATCGTCATTAAGTCTGATTTAACTTCATCAAATTCTACTACTTTAGCTCTCTATGTAAAAATAGGAGATAAAGAATATGTCAATCAAGAATCTCTAACTTCTTACTATAATGATTATATGAAAAAGCAAAGAAATTCTTTTATCATTTCTCTTTCAATTGGTCTAGTTTTTGTAGGTGGTTCACTTGGATATTATTATTACAATAAAGCGATGATTAAAAAAGAAGAAATTGATTTATCTGAATAATTATAGTTAATAAAAAATAAATTTATATCATAAAATTGAGCTAGGTGAAGATATGTTACCTAGCTTATTTTTTAAAAGGCTTAAAATGATTTCTCTTGTGGTTTTAATTTTGTTAAGTGCGATTATTTTTAAGTTGACTTACAATACTATTTTTTTATATGAGAAATTAAATAATTCCGCGCAAGATATGTGGAATCGCTCTTTTCCTTTAAGTGCCGAAAGAGGAAAAATACTTGATTGCAATAACAACATTTTAGCCGATAATGAACCTACTTTATCTATCTATGCAATACCTAATCAAATTGAAAATAAAGAAAAAACTGCAAGGGTATTATCTAATTATATCTCTATGGATTATCAAAAGATTTTATCTTTATTAAATAGAAAATCAAGTAGTGTAACCTTTCATCCAGAAGGAAAGAAATTAACATATGAAGTTGCAAGTAATATTAAAAAAGAAAATCTAAAGGGAATATTTTTGGTGCAAGATAATTTAAGAACTTATCCTTATAAAGAGAACATGGCTTCCTTACTTGGATTTGTTGGAATTGATAATATTGGTTTCAGCGGTTTAGAAAGTTATTACGATAATTACTTAAGAGGATCAAATGGCTCTTTATCATATATGATGGATGCAAAAGGAGGACTATTTGAAAATAAATTCTATGATATTGTATCTCCTTCTAGTGGCCTTAGCTTAAAATTAACCATCGATTTAAATATCCAAAATATTTTAGAAAGAGAACTAACTAACGCATATATTCTCTATGAAGCAAAAGAAGCGATGGGGATTGTGATGAATCCTAATAATGGAAGAATTTTAGCAATTGGAAATCGACCAACATATGATAATAATAATTATCAAGATTATTCACAAGAAATATATAATCGTTTACTTCCAGTTTATTCTTCGTTTGAACCAGGTTCAACTTTTAAGGTAATTAGTTTTGCTTCGGCCATAAATGAAAACTTAATTGATATCGATAATGATTACTATTACGATAAAGGGTATGAAATCGTATCCGGAAGAACCATTAAATCATGGAAAAAAGGTGGTCATGGCCTTCAAACTTACTTAGAAGTTCTTCAAAATTCATCTAACCCAGGTTTTGTCAATATTTCAAGAAAACTAGGAACTAGTAAAATGTATGAATATGTTGAAAAATTTGGCTTTTTAGAAAAAACTAATGTCGATATTCAAGGAGAGAATAAAGGGGTATTTTTTCAAAAAGAGAACTTCAAAGAACTAGAATGCGCGACGACAAGTTTTGGTCAAGGAATCTCAGTCACTCCAATTCAACTTGTCAGTGCTTTTTCTTGTTGTATCAACGGTGGATATCTCTATACACCTCATGTAGGAGAAAGCTTCATCACATCAAATAATGAAACGATATATAAAATTGAAGATAAAATAAAAAGAAGAGTAATTAGTGAAGAGACAAGTAAGACCATGAGAAGAGCCTTAGAGTGCGTCGTTTCAAAAGGCTCTGGAAGAAAAGCTTATGTAGATGGGCTTAGAATCGGTGGAAAAACAGGAACCGCTCAAATTAGTGAAAACGGGGTCTATAAAGAGGGAAGATACATTCTTTCTTTTATCGCTGGAGCCCCAATGAATGATCCTCAAGTAGTTGTTTACTTTGCTTTAAGAGAACCAATTAACTGCATTCAATATGGAGGAACTACAATTGGTCCAATTATTAAAAGAATCATGAGCGATATATTTACTTATTTAAAAATCGAAAAAAACTATGAAGGAGAAGAAAGAACCTACACCTGGATGGATGAAAAAACCCATCCAGTAGAAAATTATATAGGGAAACATAAAAGTGAATTAAAATCAAAATATTATTCTTTTGTATTTAACTCTGAAGGAGAATATGTCATCGACCAAGTTCCTCGAGTTGGCGAAATGATCAAGGAAGGTGGTAAAGTGATGATTCAATTGGGGGATAAAAATGAAAGTTAAAGATGTATTGATCTTTTTTAAAATATCTAGCGAAGATATAACAGAAATTAAAGATTTATCTGATGATTCATCTTTTAATTCCTCAAGCTGGATTTATATTAACGTTTCAAGAAGTGAAAATTCTTCAAAGTATATAAATGAAGCTTTAGAAAATAACGCGTATTTAGTGTTATCCTCAAATAAGAATCCTAAGGTAATTTATATTGAAAATTTAGAAGAAAATTTGAATTCTTTGATATATTATTTTTATTCGTTTAAAAGAAAATTTAAATTAATTGGAATTACTGGAACTAATGGAAAGAGTTCATTAAGCAATTTTTTAAAACAATCATTAAAGAAAAAATATAAAGTAAGAAATATTACGACCATTAAAGAAAAAGACTCATTTCAAAATGAATTAACTACTCCAAAATGCTTTGATCTATATAAAATATTTAAATCGGCAAATAATTTAAATTTAGACTATCTAATTATGGAAGTAAGTTCAATTGGAATAGCAAAGTTTCGAGTGAATGATATTATCTTTGATTATATATTTTTAACTAATCTTTACGTTGATCATTTAGATTTTCATAAGAGTATTAAAAATTATCATAATATCAAGATTAATTTTATAAAAGGTCAAACGCAAGCTCTTAAGTTTATTCCTTATGATTTAAATAATAAATTTAAAAAAGATAAAAATGTGAAAATAGTAAATTATAAAATTGAAAATAATGAATTATTTATTGAAAATCAAAAAATAAAAACAAATTTAGTTTATAGAACAAATTTAATAAATTTGGCGTTTTGCTATTATTTTTTAAAGCAAATAAATGAATTAGATATAAATGTTCTTTCTAATATTCATCCTTTTAAAGGAAGACTTGATGTAGTTAATAAAAATCCTCTTATTATAATTGACTACGCTCATAGTGCTTCAAGCTTTGAAAATGTCGTTAGAGAAACTAAAGTAATTTTTAATAGAAAAATGATTCTTATATTTGGCTCAGGAGGAGATAGAGACAAAAGTAAAAGAAAAGAATATGGAAAGATTGCAAATAAATACGCAAGTAAAATTATATTAACTAATGATAATCCTCGAAGTGAAGATCCTAAAAAAATTATTGAAGATATTTCTAAAGAGATAAAAGAATATGAAGTTATTTTAGATAGAAAAAAAGCGATCAAAAGAGGAATAGAATTATTAACGGATGATTATTTATTATTAATTCTTGGAAAAGGTAATGAAGACTTTATCCAATTTAAAGACTATAAAGTTTATTCAAATGATTATGTAGAGGTCGAAAAATGTTTAAAAACTCTTATGTATTAATCACATCTATAGCTAGTTTTTTTGTTAGTTTTGTCGTATCTAGTATAACTATTTCACTAATTATTAAATTTCAAAAGAAAAAAGTTGAAGGACAAGTTATTAATATCTATTTAGATAAGCATCATCAAAATAAAAAATTAACTCCGACTTTAGGTGGTGTAGCGATAATTTGTGGCATTATCTTTTCTTCATTATTCTATTATCAATGTTATAAGGAAAGAAATTTTTTAGTGGTTATTTTATTGATGTTATCTTTTTTCTTCATCGGTTTATTTGATGATCTAATTAAAGTTAAAAAGAAGAATTATCAAGGATTATCTGCGAAAATTAGGTTTTTACTAGAATTATTAATTGCTATTGTTTGCTATTTAGTTTTGTCATCACATTATGATTTTAGTTATGTTAGTTTATTTAATGATCAAAAAATATATATTGGAAATTTAATTTTACTATTATTTCCTTTTATAATTGTTGGAACTAGTAACAGCGTGAATCTAACTGATGGACTCGATGGTTTAAGTTCATCCTTATATTTACTTGCTCTTCTTCCTTTTATCATTTTTTCATTAAAAGCAAAAGAGTATTATATAACTTATATTTTAGTTTCAAGTTTTGGGGCAACTTTAGGTTTTATTAGTTTTAATATGTATCCAAGTAAAATATTTATGGGAGATTCAGGTTCATTAAGTTTAGGAGGGTTACTTGGAATTTCAAGTTTAATTCTTCATAAAGAAATATACCTATTCCTAGCGGGAGGAGTATTCGTTTTTGAAACGATAAGTGTGATTTTACAAGTCTTGTCTTTTAAATTATTCCATAAAAGAATTTTTTTAATGGCGCCTTTCCATCATCATTTAGAATTAAAAGGTTATCAAGAATATCAAATAGTGATGTATTTCTTTATCGTGGGACTTGTTCTTACTTTTACTAGCGTCTTTATTGGTATTTTATTTTAGAAAAAGAAATATAGTTAAGTGTATGAGAATATTAATTTTAGGCTTTGGAAAAAGTGGACAAGCTAGTTATAATCATTTAAAAGAATATGATGTTGATCTTTTTGTTTACGATCAAAAAAGAATTTCTGATATCTCTTATTTATCATATGACGATTTAAAAAGAGAACTACCTCTATTTGACTTATGTATCCGTTCACCAGGAATTAGTCGGAAATCTAAAGTATATTGGCTAGCCAGTAATCTTTCTAAGAAAATGATATCAGAACTAGAGTTAGGATTATATTTTCTAAAGTCAAAAAATATTATCGTAGTTACTGGTACAAATGGGAAGACTACAACCTGTAGAATGATTAATACTTTATTATCGACAAAATATAAAACTTATCTTGTGGGAAATATTGGAATTCCATTAACAAGTAAAGTAAAGGAAATTAAAGAAGAAGATATTGTTATTATCGAAGCTTCTTCTTATATGCTTGAAGATACTTTTTCTTTAAATCCATATATAAGTATCATTACTTCCTTAGATGAAAATCACCTCGATGGAAATTTGAACATTGAAACATATTATAGTTCAAAAAAAAGAATACTTTTTAATTCAAAAAAAGTATTATTTTCAAATAATGAAATTAGTAAGAAAATTAATTATCAACCTGACGAATTTTTAAATAAATATAAAGTGAAGAAAAAATTTACTTCAACAAATTTGATTAATCTAAAAACCAGTTTAGAGGTTTGTTATCTTTATAATTTAACTCAAGAAGAGGTAAATAGAGGAATTGATTTGATTAGAATTGATAAATATCGTCAAGAAGTGATTAAAAAAGAAAAAATAACCTTTATTAACGATTCTAAATCTACTTCTATTGAAGCCACGAATATGTGCATTGAAGAATTTAAAAATCACCAGATTATTTTAATTCTAGAAGGGATATTTAAAGGGTTTGACATCGATAATTTTAATTTTAAAAATGTAAAAAAAATTTATTCTTATGGAACTATTAGTAAATTATTACCTTCATTTGTTAATAAGAAAGAGTCACTTGAAGAAATATTAAAAGAAATTAAATCTAATCAAGAAGAAGATGTATATGTACTATTTTCTCCTGGAGGATCTAGTTATGATCTATATTTAGATTATTTAGACCGAGGAAAGAAATTTGAATGCCTGGTGAATCAACTATGGAAATAAATTTAAAAAGGTATAAAATTGCCATAATTATTTCGACTTTTCTCATCCTAGCTATCGGCATATATATGGTTAGAGATTCATCATTAATTTGGGCGAATTATCTTTACGATGATGAGAATTACTATTTTAAAAGGCAATTAATTTATGCTCTTGTTGGAATCTTTATTTTTTTCTTCGCGGCAAAATTAAAATATAATTTATTAAAAAAGTATTCATTTGTTTTTCTTTTATTGTCAATACTTCTTTTAATATTAACACTAATTCCAGGAATAGGGATTTTAAAAAATGGTTCAAGAAGCTGGCTCGGTTTTTCTTTTTTAAGTTTTCAACCAAGTGAATTTTTTAAAATCAGCTTAATTTTGTTCTTTAGTTTTTATCTTGAAAAATATTACTTTGATTCAAAAAGAATTCGTTACTTAATCCCTTTATTTATCATCACTCTTGTCGGCTTTGTCTTGATAATGCTTCAGCCTGACTTTGGAACCTGCATGGTATTAGCTCTATCGATTTTTATAATAGTTTATTGTTCAAGGTTAAAAAATAGTTGGTTTATCTTTTTTATAGTCCTTGGACTAGTAGGAATTACAACTTTAATTCTTTTTGAAAGCTATCGTCTTGAAAGAATTACTTCTTTTTTATCTCCTTTTGATGATCCTCTTGGAAGTGGATTTCAAATCATCCAATCTCTTTATGCTTTAGGACCAGGAGGATTAATTGGTAAAAATGAATCGATTCAAAAATACTATTATCTTCCTGAACCTCAGACAGATTTTATCTTTGCGATTTATATTGAAGAATTTGGACTTCTTGGAGGTCTTTTCTTAATTTTTTTATATGGGGTAATCATCTATTGTAGTATTAAAATTATTATAAATTCGACAAATTTATTTAAGTCTTTTTCCTCTTTAGGACTTTTAAGTTTATTTATGATTCAAACCATAATCAACTTAGGGGTAGTCATTGGTTTACTCCCGGTAACAGGGATTACTTTACCATTAATGAGTTATGGAGGATCTTCTTTGATTGTTGTTCTATTTTCTTTGGGGTTAATTATTAATGAAAACTTTTAAAAAAATTTTACTTGTTTCTTCTTCTAGTGGTGGCCACATCTTTCCTTGCTTAGTTTTTGGAGAATATTTAAAGAAAAAGAATTATCAAGTTCAATATTTAGGTATTAAAAATCAAATGGAAGAAAAATATCTTTATCCTATAACTTTATTAGATATTCCAAATTCCTTTAAAAAAAGTATGAGTATTTATCAAATTAAAAAGTTAATAAAAGAAAAGAAACATATCCAAACTGAAATTGAAAAAGCAGATGCTATCTATTGTTTTGGAGGATACATTAGCTTTCTAGTAAGCATTATAAATATCAAGTACAGAAAGAAAATCTTTATGCATGAACAAAATGTCGTATTAGGAGATTCTTTAAAATTTTCATATCCTTTTATTGATAAAATCTTTCTTTCTTTTGATAATTCATTAAAAAACAGAAAAAAGTGTATATATTCTTCTAATCCGACAACCACTAAAATTCTCTCGAGAAAAGATGTTGACATCAAAAATCCTAAAGTGCTTTTTGTCTTTGGCTCTTTATCAAGTTTAACTTGCTTAAAGGTAGTAAAACAGTTTTTAATAAAGACAACTCTACCTAATTCCTTTTTAGTGGTTTGTGGAAAATATAGTAATCTTTTTAAAGATATCAAAAAAGAAAATGTCTTAATAAAAGAATTTGTCGATATGAAAGAAATCCTAAAAGAGTATGACTTAGTGTTTACTCGAGGTGGAGGAACTACTCTTAGTGAATTATTAAAAGCAAATGTTGAAATTTCCTGTATCCCTTCTCCATATGTAAAAAATAATCATCAATATAAAAATGCTGAATTTTTAAATAAAAAAGGGTTAATTTCTTTAATTGAAGAAAAAGATTTTACTAGTGAAAGAATTAATCAAGAAATAATTAATTTAAAAAGAAAAAATAATTATATGAATGAAATTAACCCTTTAGAAATTATGGAAAGAGAGATTAAAGATGATTAGGGTTTATAAAAATTACGATCTTAAAAAGAATAGTTATTCTCATCTTTCTGCGAAAGTCAAATATTATATTGAAACAGATGAAATAAAAGTAATAACTGGCATTATTAAAACAGAAAAGAATTATCTAATAGTAGGGAATATGTCAAAACTTCTCTTTGCTTTTAAAAGTAAGGATATAACTATAATTCATTATACAAATGAAGAAATAAAATTAAAGAATAATATTTTAATTGTTCATTCAGGAGTTTCTTTAAAAAAACTGGCTTATTTTGCAATAAGGAATTCACTAGAAGGATTTGAGAAAATTTCCACAATTCCAGGAGAATTAGGCGGAAGTATTAAAAATAACGCCTCCTTCTTAAATCAAGGAATTAACGATCTTCTCCTTTTTTTAGTAGTCATAGATTCCTTTGGAAACAAAAAAATTATTTTAAAAAGCGAACTAGAAATCTCTTACCGAAATATCAATAATTTAGATAAATTTTTTATTTATCAAGCTTTATTTAAAGTGAAGAAAAAAACTCGTTTTTTTCTATATTTTGAAAAGAAAAAAGCGTTGGAATATCGTCTAAAACATCAGCCTCATATTCATAGTTTTGGATCGACATTTAAAAATTATAAACAGCTTAAAGCTTATGAAATCATCAATAAATTTATTCCATTTAAAGAATACTATGGAGTAAAAATTTCTTTGATGCATGCAAATTTTATTCAAATTAGCCCTTTTCTTGACTATTTAAATATAGTCAAATTAATTGAAAGAATTCAGGAATTAGTCTATAATAAACTTAGTTTTTACTTAGAAACGGAAATTAGAATAATCTATTAATATGGAAGAGCCTTTAAAAGAACAAGAAACATTTCAAAACAATATCGCCTTACTAAATAGCAAGCAAAAGAAGAAAATGATTACTAAGATTGTTGCAGTTTTGCTTCTTTTTACTTTTCTTCTAATTTATCTTTTTTGCCCTTTATCTCAAGTAAAAAACTCTAGAATCAACGGGAATTTAAATTTAACGAAAAATCAAGTCCTAGAAATTGCTCATTTAAAAAAAAGTGATAGTTTATTTTTCATCGATGAAGAAAAATGCGAGGAATTATTAAATAATCATCCTTTAATAGAGTCTAGTAAAGTAAAATCTTCCATTTCCGGTTTATCTATTTCAATAAATGAATTGACGCCATTATTGTTTCATAATGGAGTTGTTTATCTTAATAATGGAGAAATTTTAACGGATAGTTTATTGTCTTCTCCATTAGTTAATGAATTTTTAAATGAAATAATTTTGACTATTCCTAACGATCTTACATCGGATTTATCTTTGCTCACTAGAGAAAATCTTTCTACATTAACTAGTGTCTATTTTCAATTAACTGATGAAGAAAAGGAAAAGATAGAGTATTTTAGATTTATTGGAAGTAATGAATATTCATTCTTCTATTCATTTGATGATGAATATAAATTTGAAATTGATTTGTTGTTTCCAGAAAATAGAATTATTCCAGAAGATATTGCTTATGGGATTAATTCATCGTCTTTAAAAAAATATATTAATGTGATTAAAGAGTATTCTTTTAGCAAGATAGATTTTAAGAAAAATGAAGATACTTTATTTAAATATTATTCGATTAAAGTTATAATTAAGTATAATGATTTTGGCTCATCTAAAGTTATTTATGAAGTTTATAATAATGATAGCCAAATTGAAATATAGGAGGTAACTATGGCAAAAAATGATGATAAAAGATATGCTGCTTTAGAGATTACATCAAGAGCGGTAAGACTAGTTTATGGTTATTTTCAAGATGGAAAAGTTTACGTTTTACATGCCTTAGAAACTTCCGTTAAAGCTTTAGATGGCGGATTAGTTCAAGACTATGATGCCCTTGTAAGCGCGATAAAAGGGGTAATTAACGCGGCTAATGAAACGCTCAATATTAAAATAAGTGATGTTTTGGTAGCTCTTCCTCCAATGGGACTAGTATTTTGTCGAGAGAGTAGTTCAACCACGACGATTGGAACTGATAACGTGATTGTTCAAATCGATGTTAATAACGCGATTAGCCAATTAAAGAAATTTAAATTCAGCGAAGGATTAAAAGTAGTTGACGTTATTCCTTATCAATATTTACTAGATAATAAAGAATTTTCTCCAATCGCACCAATAGGTAAAACCTCTCAAACCTTAACACTTCACGCATCCATTTACGCTCTTGAAGAAGAATTGATCAATGGCTATGTAAAAGCTATAGAAAGCGCTGGATTAAAGATTCGCCAATTAGTGGTTGCTCCATATGCATCCTCTTTATATATGGAAAGCGAAGAAGAAATTCCTTCTTCATACTATCTTTTAAATTTTGGTAACGATATTACAACTCTTAGCCAAATTTCTCAAAATACTTTAATTTATCAAAACGCTTGTTTTAAATTTGGTTCCGAAAGAATCGATGAGTGCTTGATGGAAAAATTTAATTTGAGTTTAAAAGAAGCTAGAATGTTAAAAGAAAAATATGGAATTGACAAATCGCCAAGTTTTAATGTAAATATTTATAAAGATATTAAACTTGATGATATTGCATGTTGCATTAATAATGCCTTAGATCCTCTAATTAATGCAATAAAAAAACAAATAGCATCATGGAGCAATGCTGATCACCGCTATCTTCCAATTGTTCTTAGCGGTGGAGGAAGTAAATTATATGGACTTAAAGCTCTTTTAGAAAAGAAGCTAGAACTTCAAGTTATCGACTATACTCCATATAGTTTTGGCGCAAGAGATAAGGCTTATCAAGTGTGTTTAGGATTAATTAAATATGCAGGTGTACATTTAATTAACGATGAATTTGATGAACTTTCTAGCACGATTATTTCTCGAGTAGAAATAAAGCAAAACGGAAAGAAAAATACCACAAATTACAATTTTGATGAGGAATTATAGGAGGAATTATTATGCAAGAATTTAATTTTGATGCATATGAGTCATATGCAAAAATCGTTGTTATCGGTGTTGGTGGAGCAGGTAATAATGCCGTCAATCAAATGATTGAAGAAAATATCGCTAATATCGATTTTTGGGTGATGAACACCGACGCTCAAGCTTTAGCTACTTCAAGAGCTGAACATAAATACGTACTTGGTAGAGATTACACAAAAGGACTTGGAGCTGGAGGCGATCCAGAAATTGGAAAAAATGCGGCAGAATCAAGTGCAGATGACATTCGTCAAATCGTCGATGGGGCTAACATGGTCTTCATCGCCGCCGGTATGGGTGGAGGAACTGGAACTGGGGCCGCTCCAGTAGTTGCTAAGATCGCTAAAGAATGCGGTGCTTTAACTATTGCAATTGTCACTAGACCATTTACTTTTGAAGGTAATTCTAGAAAAGTAAAAGCAGTTGAAGGATTAACTGAACTTAAAAAGGAAGTCGATTCAATCATCATCGTTTCTAATGATAAATTAATGATGATGAATGGAAATAAATCAATCGCGGAAGCTTTTGCTGAATCTGATAAAGTTCTTGCTCAATCAGTTAAAACTATTACCGATTTAATTTTATTACCTGGATTAATTAATTTGGACTTTGCTGATGTTAAGGCTACTTTAAAAGACAAAGGAGTTGCATTAATTGGCTTTGGTATGGGAACTGGAGAAAGGAAAGCGATGGAGGCAGCGACAAATGCAATTGCTTCACCACTTCTAGAAGCTTCTATTAAAGGGGCCCACAGCGCGATTATCAATGTTACTGGAGGAAATGGTGTAACTTTAGATGAAACTCAAGAAGCGATTTCTTACATCACCGAAGCAGCAGGGGCTAATGTCAATATCATCTTTGGCGTTCAACAAAATCCAGAATTAAATGATCAAATGCTAATTAGCGTCATCGCTACAGATTTTGATGAAGAATACGTTATCCCTGAACAACCTCCACTTGCAACAAGAACTAATAAACCTGCTACAAATGAAGAATCTTCTTCTATGGAAAATGAAAAGGCTCAAGATAGTGGAAGCATATTACCAGATTTTTTAAATTCGATGATGAATAAGGATTCTGGCTCTGATGAATAGGGAAATTTAGTTTATAAAAAATTTAATTGAGAACAAAGTGCGACAATGTTTGCACTTTTTTTATGCTATATTAATAAAGGTGATCACTTATGGACGTCTATTTAGATTTAAGTATGGTGTTTCTATTAATTCAAATCATGGTATGCATTTATGGATCCGAATTATTGATGGTATACCGTTATAAGAGGGGGCTGAAAATCACATTAGTTCTTGTTAACACATGTTTGTTTTTTACTATCTATCTTCATTTTATCTTTAGCCTATTAATTTTTATTATTGTTAATTTATTTATATTTGTTGCATTTAATAAAAAATGGCTATATTCTTATTTAATTTTTAATCTTTTATTTTTTCTTATAGATTTTTTTGTCATATTAATCACTGACAACATTAAACTTATAAATATTTATCTAGTAATCAATAAACCTATTGGAGTATTATATAGCCTATTTGTCCCATTTTTTGGGCTATGTTTACTCTTAGCTACCAAGTTTGTTGATTCGGTATTTCATCTTCATGTTTATAAGACTACTTGCTTCATTTCAAAAGATGATAAAAAATATTCTTTCAGCGCTTATTTTGATAATGGTAATACCTTAAAATATAATAATGTCCCAGTTATATTTTGCTTAAAAAAAATTTGGATGTTTGATTTATCATCTCCTCAAGAAATCGAAGTAGAAACTGTAAATGGAATAGAAATAAATATAGGGTATAACGCTTTAATTAGCGTTGAAGATAAAGATGAAGAGTTTTTTGTTTACGTTGTATTAGTCGATGATATTAATTCATTTCATGGATGTGAAATATTACTTAATGCTTATTTGAGGTAATTATGTTAAAAAAAATATATTATTTTTTAGTAAAATTGTTTCATCTAAATGGTTCAACTCACTACATTAATGGGAGTGAAAATCTTCTTCCTCCATTAACAAAAGAAGAAGAGGATTATCATATTGCTCAATATGAAAAAGGAAGTATCGAGTCAAGAAATATTTTAATTGAACACAATCTTCGTTTAGTGGTCTATGTTGCAAAGCGTTACGATACTAATATCAATAATTTAGAAGATTTGATTTCTATTGGTACCATTGGTTTAATCAAAGCGATCAATACTTTTAAAATCGATAAAAACATCAAACTAGCTACCTATGCATCTAGATGTATTGAAAATGAAATTTTAATGTATCTTAGAAAAAAATCTAAATCGAAAGTAGAAGTATCTTTAGACGAGCCTTTGAAGGTTGATTACGATGGTAATGAACTCCTTCTTGAAGATATATTAAGTGATTCTGATAATAAAGTCTTTTCTTCATTAGAGCAAGAAGAAATGATCGATGAACTACATAAAGCTTTAGAAAAATTAAAGCCACGGGAAAGAGAAATATTATCGATGAGATTTGGTCTTGATGGTTGTGAAGAACTCACACAAAAAGAAACTAGTGAAAAATTAAATATCTCGCAATCTTATATTTCTCGACTTGAAAAAAGAATTTTGAAAAAGCTCAAACAGACGATGAAAAACCATGAATAAAGTTAAAAGTAAGCAAGTGACACCTAAAGTTTTCTTAGTAAAAGACACTGAAAATATTTATGATTGCATTAAAACTTTATTAGAAAATAAAGCAATTATCGTAAATATTTCTTCTTTAGATGTCAAAGAAAAATATCGTGTGATCGATTTTTTAAGCGGTTACATCTTTGCGCTAAAAGGCTCAAGAGAAAAACTGGAGGATAACATTTATATTTTCTCCCTCTAGTTTTTATAATGATAGAAAAAAATTGAAAAGAGATTTAATTTATCATATGATTGTTTTAGGTGAAAAATTATGAAAGAACAAGTTTTAGCTTCAGAAGATGAATTAGTGATGGGTGAATTATATCCAATTACGGTTTCTAATAAAAGAATATATATCGTCTCTCAAAAGAAGAAAAAATCAAAATCAATTTTAACTAATAAAGTTATTCAACTTGATAAAGTAACTGCAATTAGGTATTCCAATCAAAAGAATTTAACTTTCAAAACTTTTGGGATTATCTTCTTAGTTTTGATGTTCATCATTTTAGCTGCTAGCGCTTTTCTATATTTTCAAAATAAAGCGCTTTTAGATAAAATTATTCTTTATTTGATTATTTCCGCAACAACAACTTTTTTACTATCATTTATATTCTTTTTACTTTACTTTTTAAAAAGGACAAAAACTATTTGGATTGAATATCCTACCAATATTAATAATCTTCCAACAAAGGTAATATTTAAAAAAGCTAAAGCAAGCGATTTTAATAATTTAATTAAAGCTATTTTTACTTCGATTGATAAATTAACTCAAGTAAATGAACCACAAGTAGACAAAAAATTTAACTTTAAGATTTAATTATTTGTTATAAATTAGAAATTTTTGCCCATATTAATTTTTGGGTGAAAATATGCCGAAAAACAAAGTAGAAATCGTCGGAATCGATACAAACCGGTTAAAAGTTTTATCTAGTGATGAATCGTTAGATTTATTAAAAAAATATCGTGAAACAAGAAGTAAAGAATATTTAGATGATTTGGTTAAAGGAAATCTAAAATTAGTTTTATCCATAGTGAATAAATATAATAAAAAAAATGAAATAGCTAATGATCTTTTTCAAATTGGTACTTTAGGTCTCTTAAAGGGGATCAATAATTTTGATTTGTCTTTAGATGTCAAGTTTTCAACTTACGCGGTTCCAATGATCGATGGAGAAATTAGACGTTATCTTAGAGATTCATCGATATTAAGAATATCTCGTCAGATTAAGGATACAGCCTACCATTTTATGAAAGAGAAGGAAAGGTATATCAATGAATTTGGAACAATCCCTTCTAATGAAGAGATGGCTAAGAAATTAAAGATCGACCCTTATTTACTACAAG
Organism: uncultured Caryophanales bacterium; assembly: GCA_945929875.1. Taxonomy (GTDB): domain Bacteria; phylum Bacillota_I; class Bacilli_A; order RFN20; family CAG-449; genus UBA3210. The sequence goes on along the minus strand of CAMEOO010000001.1, from coordinate 93,835 downwards.
AAGCAATTGAATCCACTTTACCTATTTCTTCTTTAAGTGAGCCTTTATATAATGATTTTGATCAATCGATATTACTTCAAGATGTCGTTTCAGATAACAATTATACGGAAGAAAAAATGATAAATTATTTATCATTAAAACAAGGAATTGATTCATTAAATAATCTTGAAAGAGATATTATTCAAAAACGTTACTATCAAGGTAAATCGCAAATAGAGATTGCTAAAATTTATAATATTTCTCAAGCTCAAGTGAGTCGACTTGAAAAAAATGCACTTACATTTTTAAGAAAATTTTTAATTTAATTTTCAAATTTATTAATGTTAGATCACTCGTCAACATTTGTTTTTTAAATTTAATAATTTAAATTGACTTTACTTTTCTAAAAATAGATAATAAAAATAAGTTTTTAGAAGGAGATTTTTATCATGCAAGAAAAAGTAAAACAGATTCATCAAGAATCTTTAGAAGAAATAAAAAATGCTTCTAATCTTGAAGACCTTCAAAATATTAGAAATAAATATCTTTCAAAAAAAAGTGAATTGATGTCTTTCATGAGCCAAATGAAAAATCTATCTAGTGATGAAAGAATATGTTTTGGTCAACTCATGAATACAATTAAAGAAGATATCTCTAATAAAATCGAAGAGAAAAAGAAAGCGTTAGAAGAAATTAAACTAAAAGAGCAATTAGAAAAAGAAACGATTGATTTTACTTTACCAAGCAGATCATTTTCAAGAGGAAGTAAACATCCTTTCAGCGCGATAGTTGATCAAGTTAGCCAAATATTTATTGGAATGGGTTATCAAATTGCCGAAGGAAGTGAAGTGGAAACCGATGAATTCAATTTTGAACTATTGAATGTTCCAAAAGGTCATCCAGCAAGAGACATGCAAGATAGTTTCTTTATTAACGATACCCTTCTTATGAGAAGCCAAACATCACCAGTTCAAGCCCATGTCATGTTAAGTAAAAATGGACAAGGCCCAATTAAGATCATCTCTCCTGGAAAAGTTTATCGTCGAGATGACGATGCTACTCATTCGCATCAATTTGGTCAAATAGAAGGATTAGTTATCGATAAAAATATCAATATGGGCAATCTTCTTTCTACCCTTGAATTATTTGCTAAAGCGATGTTTGGAGAAAAAAGGCAAGTTAGAATGAGATCGTCATATTTCCCATTTACTGAACCATCGGTAGAAGCAGACATTTCTTGTTTTGAATGTGGTGGTAAAGGCTGTTCTTTATGTAAAGGAACCGGCTGGATTGAAGTTCTAGGCGCAGGCATGGTTCACCCAAATGTCTTAAGGATGTGCGGATTTGATGAAAAAGAATATCAAGGATTTGCTTTTGGTATTGGAATTGAAAGAGTTGCTATGCTTAAGTATGGCATCGATGATATTAGAAAATTTTATCAAAATGATAAAAGATTTAATAAACAATTTAGTAAGGAGTAAGAGATATGTTAGCAAGTTATAAATTATTAAGTAAATTTGTCGATTTAAAAGATATTACTCCTGAAGAAATCGAAAACAAATTAACTTTCGCCGGACTGGAAGTTGAAGGAGTTGAAAGATTAGCTTACGCTTCTAATCTAGTTATTGGGCAAATTTTAAAAGTAGATAATCATCCTGATAGTGACCACCTTCATATCTTACAAGTAGATGAGGGAAAAAAATATGGTGTAGAACAAATCGTCTGTGGGGCTCCAAACGTTAAAGAAGGATTAAAAGTTATCGTTGCTCGCCCTGGGGCAAGCTTATCTAAAAATAATGTTAAAATCAATAAATCTACCATTAGAGGCGTTGAGTCAAATGGAATGTGTTGCTCTTTACTTGAACTTGGAGTCGATAAATTATTTTTAACTGACGCTCAAATTAATGGAATTGAAGAATTAGAAGAAGATGCAGTTGTTGGAAATGAAAACGTCTTAGAATATTTAGGGCTTGACGATACAATTTTTGACATTAACGTCTTAGCTAATCGAAGCGATGTTTTAGCGATTTTTTCTCTAGCTAAAGAACTTTCCGCTTTATTTGATCGCAAGTTAACTCTTCCTGAAGTAGCAAAGTACGATGAAGTTCCTACAAATATCAAATGTAGTAGTGAAACTACTGACTGCCCACAATTTTCAATTAAAGTAGTTAGAAATGTCGTTACTAAAGCTTCACCAAAGTGGCTCAAAGAATTCTTGATGGCTCAAGGAATCCGTTCGATAAATAACATCGTTGATATTGGAAACTATATAATGGTGTTAACTGGTCAACCTATCCACATGTACGATTTAGATAAACTTCACTCTAATGAATTTGTGGTTAAGAATGATGTTGAACAAGATGTCGTCTGTCTCGATGATAAAACTTATCATTTAGAAAAAGGTGATTTAGTAGTTACCAATAATAATGAACCAGTTTGTTTAGCTGGCGTCATGGGTTTATCTAATGTAGCAGTCGATGAAAATACTAAGAATATCGCTATAGAAAGTGCAAATTTTAAAGGTTCAACTATCCGTAAAACTTCTACGCGAATCGGTTTATCTAGCGAATCTAGCGCTCATTTCTTAAAAGGTATCAATCCAAAACAAGATGAATTTGTCTTAGATTTAACCGCCGAGCTTTTAGTGGAGCTAGCTCAAGCAAATGTGGTTGAAAAAACAAGCCGTTATAATACTATTTCAAGTGAAAAAACTAGAATTGAATGTTCAGTCGATTATATAAATAAAAGACTAGGAACTAATTTTGATTATGAAACCATCACTTCAATTTTAAATAAATTGTTTATCGAAACTATCGATGTAAATCACAATATGTTCATCGCGATAGTCCCAGATCATCGTATCGACATTCAATGCGATGCTGATTTAAGCGAAGAAGTAATTAGATATGTTGGTTTTGGTCAAATCAAATCGCAACTCCCTTTGATGGTTACTACAGTTGGAGGGTATACTCCAAGTCAACAAAAGCGTTTAAATATTAGAAATTTATTAATTGATCAAGGATTAAACGAAGCGTTAACTTACACTTTGATTTCTCCTTCTGATAATGAAAAATTTGTTTTGTTAAATAATGATGAAGCTTATCAAATTTGTAATCCGATGACTATCGATCATAGCGTCGTTAGAAAAGGGATAGTTTCTTCTCTATTAGATGTTATTAAATATAATTTGGCCCATCAACAACAAGATTTGAAATTCTTCGAAGTTAGCGATGTCATAACAAAGGCTCATCATTATCAAGAGCTATGCGTCGTATTAAATGGCTCAAATGAGTCAAGAGGCAAATTAGAATCTAACAAATATGATTTCTATGATATTCATGGTATTTTTGAAGCGATTATGAATTCTCTTGGCATTGAAAAGAACCGTTATAAAGAAGAAAGATTAATTGATTCAATTTATTATCATCCTGGAAGGACAACAAAAATTTTATTTGGTAAAGAAGTGGTTGGAGTTTGTGGTCAAGTTCATCCTCAAATGTCAAAAGATATTGGGGAAACTTACGTGCTCGATTTAAATCTAAGCGCGCTATTTGAATTAAAAGTTCCACAAACTAAGATGAATCAAGTATCAAAATATCCTTCAGTCAATCGTGATTTATCATTAGTTCTTAAAAAAGATATTTTATCTAGCGATATAATTAGAGTAGTTAAAAAAGCAGGTGGAAGCATGGTCAAAAACGTAGAAATTTTCGATGTCTATGAAGGAGAACACCTGGAGAAAGGATATAAATCTGTTGCAATTAGTATCACCTTCCAAGATGAAAATAAAACTCTTGTTGAAAAAGAGATTAATCAAGTTGTCGATTCAATCGTTAGCGAACTATTCAAAGTATTGAAAGCAGAGTTGAGAAAATAATGATTATTAGTAAGAATGAATTATTAGAAAAAAAGGAAATCGAACTTTTTTCTAAAGATGAAATTGATGATTCTTCATTAAAACAAATTGATGGTTTTATTTCTATAGATAAATTTCAAACAAAAGTAAAAGCAAAATATGTTGAAGGAATGGATCTAGCAATTGTTGAACTTAGTATCGATGCATTATTAAATTTTAAATCGACAAGGACATTAAAGCCTACAAAGTTGAAACTAAAAGAAAAACAAAATCTAACTTATTCTTTTACTTCTAATAAAGATTTAGAGGATGAGTCAATAATTAATATAAACGATAATGAAATTGATTTGCACGATGAAATTGTTTCCTTAGTGATTACTTCTATTCCAATTAAAGTAATAGGTGAAGATGATCCAGAGTCTTTTTCCAAGGATAATTGGGAAGTTATTTCTGAAGATCAATATAACAATCGAAAAAAAACTTCTTCAGCATTTGATGCATTAAAAGATCTAGATGTAGATTAATTGATAATTAAAAAAGGTCACGCTTAAACGTGGCTTTTTTTGATGCTAAAAAGTGGATAATTTTTTAAAAATATTAATTAATATATTTACAAAATGGTGCTAAATGGTTATAATGTGGGTACAAGTGGAGAGAAATGGGGGAAAGCTATGTTTTTTATCGGTACATATAATCATAATTTAGACGAAAAAAACAGAGTTACTTTGCCTTCAAAACTCCGTGAAAAACTTGGGCCAACAGTTTATATTACTTTAGGCCTAGATAAATGTTTAGCCATTTATCCTGAAGAAACTTTTGTTGAAATTGCTTCAAATTTATCTAAAGCTTCATCACTTGAAAATGATAATCGTGGTTATAAGAGAACTTTCTTTGCTAATTCTTATGAATGCGATGTTGATAAGCAAGGTAGAATCCAATTATCGAAAGAACTTTGTGACAAATGTCAAGTTAAAAAAGATGTAGTGATTATCGGAGTTGATGATCACGTTGAAATTTGGGATAAAGAAGCATTTAAACAAATGTCTGAAGTTAACGATTCAAACTATGAGTCCAATGCTTCAAAAATCCATTATGGTGAATAATATGGAATTCAAGCACATTCCGGTATTATTGAACGAAACGATCCAAGGTTTAAATATAAAACCTGATGGAATCTATGTCGATGGAACTCTTGGAAGAGGAGGGCATAGTAGCGAAGTCTTAAAAAGACTTACAAGCGGTCATCTATATTGCTTTGATCAAGACAAGCAAGCCATCGATGAATCTTACGATCGACTTAAAGCAATATCTTCTTCTTTTACATTAATTCACGATAACTTTAAAAACATGAACGCTAGATTAAAGGAGTATGGGGTTAATAAAGTCGATGGAATTATGCTAGATCTTGGTGTTAGTTCCGCTCAATTTGATGAATCAGATCGAGGATTCTCCTATCGATACGATGCAAGATTAGATATGAGAATGAATCGTTCATCAAAACTCAGTGCTTACGATGTAGTAAATTCTTATTCGCTTTCTTCATTAACTAAAGTAATAAGAGATTATGGCGAGGAAAAATTTGCTTATCAAATTGCTAGACAAATCGTAAAAAGAAGAGAGATTAGACCATTAGAAACCACTTTTGAATTAGTAGAAGCAATTAAAAGTGCTTTACCTCAAAAAGTATTATCTAAAGTAGGCCATCCAGCAAAACAAACATTCCAAGCTATCAGAATTGAAGTTAACGATGAACTAAACATTCTAAAAGAAACTCTTGAAAACATTACATCGTTATTAAATGAAGGAGGTAGGCTTTGCGTTATTACCTTCAATTCACTAGAGGATAGAATAGTAAAAGAACACTTCAATAAACTAACTAAGCAAGAAAGTGTTTCTAGAAATCTTCCTTCTAAGGAAGTTGAACTTGACTTCATGTTAGTAAACAAAAAAGTAATTGTTGCTAGTGAAGAAGAATTACAACAAAATAACCGTGCAAAATCGGCAAAATTAAGAATTATAGAAAGGAAAAAAAGATTATGAAAAACAAATTGGTAAAGAAAAACATGACAAAATTTGATTATCGTGCAAGAAGACTTGGTATCGCTGGTTTATTTTTATTAACCATAACTTTAAGTGTGGGATTACCAATTTTAACTTCATTATCTAATACGAATAGATCTTTAACTCACGATATAAATGTTATGGAAAATCAGAATGATGACACTGTAAGTCAAACTAAAGTTGAAAGGAAGTAATATTATGAAAAATTTCTATGTCAAAGCTATGTTAACCATCGATCTATGGGCAATTATTGTTTCGTCTATAGTTTTTACTTCCCTTTATTTTATTGAAGATGCTTTATTTTTAAATCAATTGATCATCGTCATTTGTTCTATTGCATCATTTAATATCTTATTTATTATTATTTTTATACGTAAAAATTTAAAACAAAATAGATTAATAAATAAATCTAATAATAAGTAATACTAGCTTATGCTAGTTTTTTTTCTTAAAGTAGGATAGTAATTGAATAAAATTATTTTATTTAATAAAATAAATAAGTAAGGAAATTACGAGGTTTATCATGAAAAATAAATTGAAAGTGCCAAAAAATAGCGATTCAAAATTGTTATCTAATGATGTCGAAGCCACTTTAATTGGGGTGATGATTTTATTAGTGTCTCTAATTGGGCTACTAGGGAAAGGACCAGTAGGTCAGTTTTTACAATATTGCATCGTCTTTATATTTGGTAATTTTTACTTTTTAGTTTTTTCGTATTTAATTGTTTTTTCTTTGTATTTAATCATCACAAAAAAAGCAATGGTTATGAAAATAAATATGTACTTGTTTTCATTTATTTTAATCTTATTTAGTTTCCTAATTGGAGCTTCAAATACCAATGTTGAACTAACCATTAGTAACTTCACAAACACTTACATGAACGTATTAAATGCTACGCCTGGAATTTCTCTTTTTAAAATTGAAAGTTTTGAAGCTATTTCTTATACAGGTGGAGGATATCTAGGCTATATGCTTAGAGGTTTTTTAAATACTTGCTTCACAAGTATTGGAACTACCATTACTATCGCTATATTTGCCTTTGTTGGAATCAGCATCTTTTTAAAAGATTTTATCGTATATTTTGTTAAATTCTTTAAGAAATTAAAAAGTTTAAATCAAAAGAAAAAAGAAGAAAAAGCAAATAAAGTATCTATTTCTTCTCAGCCAAGTGAGCTACTAAAACCTATTCAAGAACAAAGTTTAGAAGAAAAAAAAGAAGAAGTTATTCCTCCACAAGAAAAAATAAGTAAACAGGAGGAGAAAGAAGAAGTGCTTCAAAAACCTATTATTTCTCCATTTGTCGATGATATAAATGAAGAAGAAAATAATAAAATTTCTCCAGCAAAAACTCAAACAGTTGAAATAGAACCTATAATTACACAAAAAAAGGAAATTAGTCCATTTGAAGAGATTGAAGAAGATAAACCTAAAAGCGTCCCTTATAGATCAGAAAGTATCGAAATTAAACCTTCATACGATCTATCAAAGGAAGAAAATTCAAATACAAATGAAATAACTAATAGAAATATAAAAGAGAATTATGTCAATGATTCTTTTAAACAAGGTAATAGTTTTAATAGTAATTTAGAAATTTCTCATGAAGAAAAAAGACCAAAGTATGAACAATACACGTTACCTCCTCTTAGCTTACTTTCAAATGAACAAAATGACGATGTATCTTATGAAAATAAAATTGTTGCGGAGACTCGATTAAATAAAATTAATGAATTATTTAGTCAATTTAAAATTGGTGCGAATGCTATTTCTTATACCATCGGTCCTTCATGTACTAGATTTAATATTAAGATGAATCCTGGAGTAAAAGTAAATGTCCTTTCGTCAATTCAAAATGAGATTGCTATCAATTTAGGTGGAAACAAGACGGTTAGATTAGAACTTGTCGTTGAAGGAAGAGATACTTCTTCAATTGAAATTGGAAACGTAAAGATCGCTTCAGTTTCATATAAAGAATGTTTACAATCAATTAGTAATCGGACCTCTAGTAAAGATAAATTACTCGTTCCTTTAGGTAAAGGCATTGAAGGCAATGTCGTTAGCGTGTCTCTAGATGATTTACCTCACCTTCTAATTGCTGGAACTACTGGATCAGGAAAATCAGTTTTAGTAAATACGATAATTACCACTTTAATTATGAGAAATCGACCAGATGAACTAAAACTCATGTTAATTGATCCAAAAAAGATTGAATTTTCTAAGTATAATGATTTACCGCATTTGCTATGTCCAGTTATTACTGAGGCTCTAGAAGGTAAAAATGCATTAAAGAGATTAGTTGAAGAAATGGAAAGAAGATATTCATTATTCTTAACTAATGGAAAAGGATGTAGCAAGATATCTGAATACAATGAACTAGCTTCTTCGCTTCATTATGATAAACTTCCAAATATTGTAATGATTTGCGATGAGTTTAGTGATTTTATGTCAGAATATGGAAAAGATATTGAACCATTAATCAAGCGTTTAGCACAAAAAGCAAGAGCGTGTGGAATATATCTAATTATTTGTACGCAAAGACCTTCTGTTAACGTGATTACTGGTGACATTAAAGCGGTCGTTCCTTCTAGAATTGCTCTACTAGTTCCTCAAGTTATCGACTCAAGAATAATTCTTGATGAAGCTGGTGCTGAAAGCTTACTTGGAAATGGAGATATGCTATGTCGCATACCTCGTCATAACTCTTTAGTAAGAGTTCAAGGAGCTTATATTAAAAATATTGATATTATTAGAATTTGCGATTTTATTAAAGGTCAAGCCCAAGTTGATTACGATGACAATTTCGCTTCTTTAATTGAAAACGAAGATTTTGGATTAGCTTCAACAAGTTATGAAGGGATTAACCGAAGAGAAAAAGATGTTCTTCATGAACTAGCTAAGGAACACGTCATTAAAACTCGAATAGCTTCTACTAGTAATCTTCAATCAAAATTTGGAATTGGCTACGCTCGTGCGGATCACATCTTAAATTGCTTAGAGGATGAGCATGTCATCGCTCGAAGTGGAAATGGAAATCGAAGAGTAGTAGTAATGAGTATTGATGAATACGAAAATCAAAAAAATCAAGAACGAAAACAAGATGAATGAAAATAAGACGCCATTTGTCTTGTTTTTTTTGCAAAAATAAGAATTATTCAATTTTTTTAGATACAAATATTTATATATTTGGTAAAATAAAAAATGGTCAAAGAATGGATGGTAAATTATGAATGCATTTTCTACTTTCAGCGCAATATTAAAAAATGAAAATTTAATTGAAATTGTTATTAGAAAAAGTTATAACTCAAAAGGTTGTGAAAAGTTTTTTCTTTATGATGATACCTCTTTATTAGGGGAATTAAAAATAGATAATTCTAGCGTTTCTACTAAATATTTTACTTATCAAGTAATCAATTCATATCCACTTCAATTAGGCCATAATTATACGATTATGGATGAAAGAAATATTTCTATCGATTTAGATTGTTCTTATCTATTACGATTAGATAAATATATTGGAAGAATGTACTCAAATGAGGAAATGGGAGCTATTTATACTAAGCAAGGTACAACATTTAGAATTTTTTCTCCTTTAGCTTCTTCTGGCTTAGTTATCATCAAAAATAAAAAGAAACAAACTACGATTATTCCTTTAGTAAAAGATAATCAAGCTGGAATCTTTGAAGGATATCTAAAAGGTGATCTTTCTTCAAATACCTATACTTATTTACTTAAAATCAATAATCGAATCAATCAAGTAATCGACCCATATTCAAAAGCAGTTACCTTATTTTCTAAGGAATCGGTGATAGTTAATCCAAAAGAAGTATTTGTCGATTTAAACGAAGATAAGCTTCAACCATTTAATGATATTAACGATGCGATTATATATGAAACTTCCATTAGAGATATAACTTCTGATCCAAATACAGATATAGTTAATAAAGGAAAATTTTTAGGATTACTTGAAGAAGGTGTAAAAACCAAAAAGAATAATCCGGTAGGAATAGATTATTTAAAAAGTTTAGGTATTACTCATGTTCAATTTCAACCAGTATACGATTTTCAAACGACAAATGACCTCCATCCTGAGGATACATATAATTGGGGATATGACCCTGAAAACTATGGAGTGGTAGAAGGATCTTTTTCAGTTAATCCAATTGACCCGCTTGAAAGAATTATCGAATATAAAAAAGTAATTAGCAAACTTCATCAAAATAATATTCGCGTAGTGATGGACGTCGTATTTAATCACGTTTTCAACATGGAAACATCTTGTTTTGAAAAGGCTTGCCCAAATTATTACTTTAGATTTAATTCTGATGGAACTAAATCAGATGGCTCCTTTTGCGGAAACGAGTTTGAATCTCGCCACCTTATGGCAAGAAAATATATTGTCGATAATTGTAAATATTGGGTAAAGGAATATGGAATCGATGGATTTAGATTTGATTTAATGGGTTTAGTTGATATTACCACAATAAATGAAGTTTACCAAGAATGTAAAAAAATCAAACCTGATATCATCATTTATGGAGAAGGATGGGACATGCCAACGGTAATGCCTCAACTACAAAAAGCCTCAATGAACAATGCCTCAATGTTAAATAATATCGGTTTTTTCAATGATCGATTTAGAGACATTGTCAAAGGGAAAACTGGACATGATGAACTATATGTAAAGGGCTATTTAAGTGGTGATATTAATTATTTAGATGGATTTAAGCACGTTTTTTCTGGATCTGTTCTTCCTATTGCTCATCCCCCACTTTTTATAAAACCAGGTCAAAGCATCAATTATGTTGAATGCCACGATAATAATACGATTTACGATAAATTAAAAGTATGTTGCTATAATGAAGATGAACAAAGTATTTTGAGGAGAATTAAACTAATTAATGCTTCCGTAATGTTATCTTGTGGAGTCCCTTTCTTCCATATGGGACAAGAAATTGGTTTGACTAAATTTGGAGATGGTAATTCATATCGCTCAGGAGATAAAATTAATCAATTCAGGTATCAAGCTCTAGATGAAAGACAAGATTTATACCACTTCTTTATAGATTTGGTAACTCTAAGAAAAGAAATGAAATTCTTACGATTAAAAACTAAAGAAGAGATTGAAAATACAATTGAATTTACAAGCGAGAATTATGGCGTATTAAAAATTAGATATAAAAATGAACAAGTGATTGCTCCTTATAAAGATGTTCTAATATTTATTAATCCTACTCAAATGATTTTTGATACCGACCTAGATGACTATTATAAGATTCTCTTTAATGAAAGTGGAAGAATCTCTTCAAATCTATACGCTCAGCATTTAATTGTTAATCCATTATCATTAATAATTTGCGTAAAAGAATAAGATTTTATAAAAACAATTTGGGAAAAAATGAAACACCAAAAGAAACAATAAATTTATTACAATATTATTGAGGTGAAAAATATGGTTAATGTTGTAATATTTATGGGTGTTATAGTTAAAGATGATCCTGATGATAAACTAGTAAGATACGTGGAAGTAGTTGAAGAATACCGAAATATTTCTGGACAAATCGTAAGAGATATCATTCCAGTAATTAATTGGAACAAAACAAATAAAGGTAATCTATTTTCATTCCCAGTTGGTTCATTAGTAATGATAAAAGGGCATCTTGAAAATTATCTAGATAAGTTCATAGTAGTATGTGAAAACATCAATTATCTTGGTAAAAATTAGTGGAGGTAAAATGTGAAAAAAATTATTAAAATCGTCTTAAAAATCCTTCCTTATTTAATTGTTTCTTTGCCATGGATTTATTATTATAGATTAAGAAAAAACAAAATTTCTAGAATTAAAAAATATCATAAAATAAGAACGTTTTTAAATAAAGTAAGTAAATTATTATCTATGGAGTATGAGATTGAAGGTAAAGAGAATTTGCCGGTTGAAGAATCTTATTTGATTTGCCCTAATCATCAATCTTTAGTGGATCCATTCATCTTTATTAACGTTTTCAACGATCCAATTAGTTTTGTTTGCAAAGAAGAAGTTAAGAAAATGCCAATAATTAGAACTTTCGTTAGTTTGTTGGATGGCTACTATTTAGAAAGAGATAATTTAAAGCAAGAGATTAAGACCATGAAAGCTATTCAAAAAGAAATGGATGAAAAAAATGTTAGATATGTTGTTTTTCCAGAAGGAACTAGAACTAAAGATCCATCTTTAAAAATGAATCCATTTAAGCCAGGAGCTTTTAAATTTACAATGAATTCTTCAAAAAAAATCGTTCCTGTTTGTATTTATGGAACTAGAGATGTCTTTGATAAAAAAGTTAATAAAAAGAAATACAAGATAAAAGTCAAGTTCTATCCTCCTGTAGATAAGAACTACTATGAAGGTAAAACCACTATAGAAGTAGCTTCTTTCGTTCAAAATCAAATTAAAGAAGGACTAGATGAATTTTGTAAACAAAATTAGCCCAAAAAAATATATTTTTTTAAAATGTTGTGTTGATTGACAACACACTTTTTTTTATAATATTGAGGTAGTTAATAAAATGCTTTTTATTATTTATAATAAAACCTCATATCAATTAACTAACTAGGAGGTTTAAATTGAACTTTTTTAACAAGATTCCTGATAATTTCTTTAGCATATTATCAAGTAAAAATAAAAATGTCTATGGTATAGCATTAGTAACACTTTTTGATTGCTTAACTTTATATCGAAATAAGATTAGAAAAAGCGATTATTTAGATTTACTTAAAAGCCGAGGAGAAAATGAAATTAATCTTTTTAAGGTTGAAGTAGATGAATTTGAAGATAATTCTCTTCTAGTTGAACCTACTCTTGCTGGTAAAGCTAATCTAGTTGTAAGACGCTTAGTTGATACTGGTTGGATAATGATTGACACTGATTTAAAGACAGGCTGTGAATATATCTTGCTACCAAGTTATTCAATTTCCATGCTTAAAATCATCTATGAATTTGTTTCTGATAACGAATCAAAATACATTTCTTACGTTCACTCAACTTTCGCGGATTTGCAATATGAAGACGAATCTCAAGACGAATTTATGTATCGAAGCCTTGTTAACGCGGTTAACAATACAAAAGAATTAGAACTAGAAGTTTCTAAACTAAATCACTCAATCAAAGTTTTCCATAAACAATTATCTAATATCTTCTCGCCAAATGAAGTTCTTGAACAACACTTTGATATCGCAAGAGAAGATGTTGTTGATCCGATCTATCACCCACTTAAAACTAACGATTCAATCATTCTTTATAATGGACCTATCAATTTTATTTTAAAGAGATGGTTAAATACTGATGCAGTAAGGGAAAAACTTGTTAATCAAGCCCTTATCTACAATAGGAATCTTCATTCTAAAGAAGAAGCTATCAATGATATCATAAAAAAAATCAATTATATTTCTGATACGTATTCTCATCTAGCGGGCGACATGGAAGAAATAGATAAAGCTCAATCAGAATATACTTTAGCAACGACGGAAAAAGTTATCTACCTAAATAATTCCGATAAAACAATCAAAGGAAAACTAGAAACGATTTTCTTAGCTCTAGCTAAGGTTATCAATGGTGAAGAAAATGGCTCAATCTATAAAGATGTAATTAAAGATATCAACAATTCAATTAATCTTTATCAACAAGGTTACCTCGATGAATATAGTTTACAAAGACCATATAAGAGAAATCCAAGGAATGATGGAGAACCAATGATGATCGACGATTTTGATCATGAGGTTAACGAAGGTTTAATGCAGTCCTTACTAGATATTATGGATCAATATAGCGATGAAAAAATTCTCGATTTTATGGATAAAGCATTCAAAGATCAAAAAGAGATTAATGTCAGTGATATCAATGTTAAAGATGTAGAAGATTTCATTATGGTTATTCTTGGTAGCGTTAAAGCTAGTGACGATAATTCTTTCTACACTTTAAAAAGAAAAGACCCTATGACAAGGGTAATAAAGCAAGAGAAATACGATATGCCAGATTATGGCTATGTCAAGAAAGGTGAATAATATGTTTTTTGAAGAATATGAAAAATTTTCAAATGCCGATAAAGAAGAATTTGCTCATGTAGTAAATACTTTGATGCTTAAATCATTTATTTTAAGAGAAAATTATGATCGCCATTTAAAGATGATGAAAAGTAATCGAGATTATTCTTTTTGTGAAAGAAATATCGATTTAATTAGAGAGTATTTAGAGTATTCAGGTTGGACCATTGAAAAAGATAGCCGCCTTGGGGTAATTTCCATTAATAATGAATATCAAGAAAATCACATTCGTCTTGATTTCTTAACATCAGTTATGGTTTATGGATTAAGATATATCTATGAATGCGCAAGAGAAGAAAATCAAATGACTAGTGAAGTTCTTTCCAGCGCGAATGAACTTTTAAAGGTACTAATTGATAAAGGATTAATTAAACTAGACAAAAAACCAAGCGCTGTTAGTATGGCTAGTTGTTATCGATTCTTAGAAAATCATAACATCATTAATCGTGTCAGTGGCGAATTTAAAGAGCGTACCTTCACTTTCTATATTTTACCTTCAATTCTTTATGTAATCGATATGGAAAAAATAAATGCGATATTTGACGAAGTTAGTAAATTCGGCCTAGATAATTAAAGGGGGATTAACATGAAATTATTAAAAAAAGTAAGAATAATCAATTGGCACTATTTTTATAATGTGACTTTTGATTTAGATCAAATTAATTTTTTGACTGGACAAAACGCGGCTGGAAAATCCACTTTAATCGATGCGATGCAAATAGTTTTACTTGGTGATACTTCTGGAAGAACCTTTAACAAAGCGGCTAATGAAAAGTCAGGACGTACTTTAAAAGGCTACTTAAAAGGAGAAATCGGTGACGATGGATTAGGCTCATTTAAATATTTAAGAAGTGGAAGATTTTCTTCTTATATTGTTTTAGAGTGGTACGATGATCTCAATGATAAATATTTTTTAACTGGAATTGTTTTTGATGTTTATGAAGATAATTCAGAAGAGCATCACTTCTTTATTTTAAATGATAAGATTCCTGAAAACGACTTTGTTTCATTAGGAGTTCCAATGTCTTATAAATCTCTTTTAGAGTATTTTCAACAAAACTACACCCAAAAAGAATTCTTCTTTGCTGATTCAAATGCTCAATATCAGGAGAAGATTAAAGAATTATTTGGAAATTTAAAAGATAAATATTTCTCATTGTTTAAAAAAGCAGTTTCCTTTACTCCAATTACCAATATTGAACAATTCTTAACTGAGTATGTTTGCGATGTTCCAAGTGAAATTAACATCGATTCGATGAGGTCGAATATTCAACAATATAAACGTCTTGAACTTGAGAGTGAAAATATGCAAATTAAGATCAAACGCTTAGAAGAAATTCATAATCAATATTTAGATTTTTATTCAAAGAAAAAAGATTTAAATTTAGCTAGTTACATTTCTAAAAGAATTACATATCAAGTATTTTTAGATCAAATTTCGACATTGCAAAAAGATATTTCCAGCAACAACAATCGTTTAGAGGAAATTGAACAACAATTAGTTGATATCGATAAAGAAATTTCTACCTTAACTAAGCAAAAAGAATCTTATATTGGAGAAAAAGTTTCTTCTGGTTCATATAATTTGACTTTAGAATTAACAAACGCTAGAGATAATTTACAAAGGAAGATTGATGGGGTATCTTCTTCTTTAAACACTATTAGAAATAATTTTTCTTCTTATATAAATAATTTCTCTAATGTAGCTAATCAAATTTTAGCGTTTGTTAAAAGCCCTAATCGCTCATTAAAAATCTTAGACAAATATCAAGATGAATTAGATAAACTCGATAGTGTTTCAAACGACATAGTTTCAAAAGCAAGCGAATTTAAATCGGTAATATATTCAGAAAATCAAATTTCTAGCGATAGCTTACTCGAATTTAGAGATTCGATTACATTATTTAAAGAAGTTGTTAATGAAGTATACATCTCATTAAAGAACTATTATGCAGAATTATCTACTTCTCATACTTTGAAAAAGCAACAAATTTCCGATATGCAACAAGGTAGTAAAATGTATGATTACTCCTTAAAGCAAATTAGAAGTGAATTAGAGCATAAACTTTCAGATTATTACAATGAAAAAGTTCAAGTTTTAATCTACGCAGATTTAGTCGATGTTAAAACTCCTCGCTGGATCAAGGCAATTGAAGGATTTATTTACCGTCAAAAATTAAATCTATTTGTTGAAGATAAGTATTATGAAACAGCAAATAAACTATTAAGTGATATTTTAAGATCTCACAATTATTACAATACTGGTTTAGTGGATTCAAGAAAACTTCACGAAAGAAATTTTGAATGTTTAGATCATTCTCTTGCTGAAGAAATTATTACTGACCATCAAGGCGCTAGAGATTATTCAAATTTCTTGCTTGGAAAAATGATTAAATGTGAAACTTTTAAAGAGGCTAGAGAATCAGGACAAGGTATTACTCCAAGTTGTGAAGGATATCGTAACTTTGCTTCTTTTGTCATTCCAGAAAAGAATTATCAATACCCATTACTAGGAAGAAGAGTCTCTCAAGAGATGATTTCGCTTCGTAATGGAGAATTCCAAAATGAAGAAAAAGAAATAATTATTCTAAAAACCTTTATCGATTGTTTAAGTTTTGCTTCTAAGCTTGAGACTTTAAACACTAATGAAGTTGATTCTGCATTAGTGGTCCTTGAAGATGCGTCAAATTTAAGCGGATTAAAGTCTACTCTTAGTGAGTATCAAAATGAACTAGACAATGCTGGATCTTATGAAATAACCAATATCGATAATAAAATTAAACGAATCGAACAAGATATTATCAAACTTCAAGATGATAAACAATCTTTAATTTTAGAAAAAGGGACAATCTCTCAAGCTATTAAAATTATTCAAGAAGAGAAGATTCCATATCAAATTGAAAATTCTAATAAGATCTTAAAAGAGATCAATGAAACATTTGATAAAGATTTCATCAATGACTACGCTTTAGTTAAATTCCAAGAAGAAGTTTCAAGTGGTAAATCTTTGATTGCTATTAGAAGCGAATATGATGATTTATATACTAGAACGCAAAATAAAATCCGTTCTTCGATGAATTTACTTCAAGAATACCGACGCGAATACGTCTTAACTTATAAATTATCTTATGACATCTCTAAAGATACAAATGAAGATTTTGATAGAGATTTAGAGTTAATTCGCGATGTAAAGCTTCCAGAGTATCAAGCACAAATTAAAGATGCCTACGATAAAGCTACAAAGGAATTTAAAGATGATTTCATCTTTAAGCTAAAAACTTCTATTGAAACAGTTAGAAGTCAAATTGATGAACTAAATGAAGCTTTAAAAGATGCTAAATTTGGTCAAGACAGCTATCAGTTTGTTGTTTCTCCTTCACCTGAATATCGAGAATATTACGATATGATCACCGATGAATTATTACTAACTTACGGTGAAGATGAACAACTATATCTAGATAAATATCAAGATGTCATGTCTAATTTATTTAAACTAATAGGCGACGTTTCTGGTTCAAACAAAGATAAAGATAGCGTAATTGAACAAAATGTTGAAAAGTTTACTGACTATCGAACTTATCTAATGTTTGATATGATGGTCACTAAAGGGGATGATCGAACCTATTCTCTTGCTAAAAATATGAAAAAACAATCAGGAGGAGAAACGCAAACTCCATTCTATGTTTCCATTTTAGCGTCATTTAGTCAACTTTATCGAATTAGATCAAATTCGATGAACAATTCTATTAGATTAGTGATCTTTGATGAAGCTTTCTCAAAGATGGACTCGGTAAGAATTATCGAATCAATTAAGATTTTAAGATCTCTTGGTTTGCAAGTCATTTTATCCGCGCCAAGTGAAAAGGTATCAGACTTATCTAAAATCGTCGATAAAACTTTATTGGTATCAAGACAAAACAATCGTTCATTTGTCGATACATTTGAAATTAAAAAATAATTTATATTTATTTACAAAATATCTATAATATATAATGATATTAGAAAGGAGAAATAAAATATGAATGCTATCTATCTAGTCGAAGTAGAAATACTGCCTGCATTATCTTTACTTGGGTACTTGTTAGTATTAATTTTTCCAATTATAATCTTACTTTTAATTGCTCGTTTTAGAGGCTTTTTCGCTAGTATATTTTTCCTTCCTTTATCGTTAAGTGCTATCTATTTTGCTTCTAGTTTTCAAAAAGTAATGAATCAACTTAATAAAATTGGATTAATAGGGGATGGAATTAGAAAAGGTGTAGAAACTTGCAATAACCTTTACGTTTCTGTTCATTATGGTATTTTTTCTAAATTAGCGGGTTATATCAATGTCGATTTTATAAAAAATATCCTCAATTCTACTTGGTTTGGATTAGTACTATACTTAATTCTATTTGTTGTTTTCTTTGCATTATGTAAAAAAAGAAAAAGGAAAAAGGAAGAAGATCTTTTCTAAGGCTCTCTAAGAGAGCTTTTTTCTTTTATTGCTTTTAAGAATAAAAGAAAAAAAGTAGTTTCTTTTTTTAACTGCCTTGCCTCTTTTATTATTATTTTTGTGTGATATAATTTAATCAAGGTAATGTTATGAAAGAAAATTATTCAGTAGTAAGTTTAAGATTAAATGAATTAAAGAAACACTATCTTTTTAAGGTATTTCTTTCTTTTTGTATTCCTCTTGTTATTTTGTCATTATTTTATATTGCTTATATTTTGCCAATTAAATACGAAGTTTTTTATTCTAGTTTTATCAATAGATATTTACAATTTATCTATTCTAATAATAACACGCAACATCTAATTAACATCATGTTTGGAATTATTATAATTTTATTATCCTTTTTATTTTCGTTTATAACTTTTTTTGTATTAAACAAACATTATCAAAAAATGTTTAAAGTGATTTTTCAGGATGAACTAAAATTAAATGAATTTTATCCTCACGAAAATGACATTTATTATTTTAATCGTAAATTTGAAATTATCTATAAATATCTTCCTTTTTCTAATATTGATAAAGAGTGTTTACTATCTTTAAAGAAAGATAATATAATGATCTTTTATCAATTATTTTTAAAAGGGATTAAAGGGAATAAAGCCGGGTTAATTCTATTGAAAACATCTTACAAAAATAATGATTTTTTAGAAATTAACACTTTTGGTAATTGTTTATGTCATATTTATAATGATAAAAATATTTTTGAATTCAATTACGATAATCCTAAATATTCTTCCTCGATAAAAGTGTATTCTACCTATTCATTAAAAACCAATGAAATATGCGATAATTCTTTTCTCAGTGAATTTGATTCTCTTCAAAGATATATTAACGCTAAAATTATTATTATATCCTTTGAGGATATAATTTGTTTAATCATTCCTGGTTGGAAGTTTAATCTTTCTGAAAATATCTTTAAAAAGGTAGATAAAGATCTAATGGAGAAAAAAGTTGAATGCATTGATACTATTTATAACTATTTAAAAAGTTTATCAGAAATTATTATTTTTAAAGGAGAAAAAAGTTAATGAAAAATGAAATTGTTGCTTTAGTTCTTGCTGGAGGGAAAGGAACAAGATTAAAAGGGCTCACAAAGAAAAATTGTAAGCCAGCGGTATTTTATGGAGGAAAATATCGAATAGTTGATTTTGTTTTATCTAACCTAGCTAACTCCAATATTAATAAGATTGGGTTAGTTACTCAATATGAAACCGTCGAATTAAATCATTATACTTCAAGTGGAAAACATTGGGGATTTGATGGGAATAATTCATCTTTTACTTTACTTTCTCCTCGACAGAAAGAAGAAGATTCCTCTTGGTATAAAGGCACGGCAGATGCTATATATCAAAACCTTGATTTTCTTGAACAATTTAATCCAGAATATGTTTTAATTGCTTCAAGTGATCATATATATAAAATGAATTATATCAAAATGTTGAATTTTTTAAAACAAAAAGAAGGAGATGTCTGTTTATCTTCAATTGATGTTAGCATTGAAGAAGCAAGTCGATTTGGAATTTTATCATTAAATGATAATAATCAAATTCTTTCCTTTAGTGAAAAACCAAAGCATCCTACCTCCACGAATGCTTCGATGGGAATATATATTTTTAAGTACAAAGTGCTTGTCGATTGTTTAAAGCACGATGCAAAAAATACTTTATCTTCTCACGATTTTGGCAAGGATATCATCCCATATCTATTAAGTAAAAATAAAAAGTTATTTGCTTTTCCTTTCCATGGTTACTGGAAAGATGTTGGAACTTTATCTTCTCTTTGGAAAGCAAATATGGACTTATTAGATGATTCGTCTACTCTTGATCTTTATGATGAGCATTCTACATTTAAAATTTATTCTGAAGATACCAAAAGTTTACCTCAATACATCGGACCCAATGCTCTTGTGAGTAACAGCATAGTAAATCAGGGTTCAATTATTCTTGGGGAAGTCAATCATAGCGTTGTTTTTAATGATACGTTAATTGAGGAGGGGGCATTTATAAAAGACTGTGTTATAATGCCTCGCGCTGTGATTAAAAAAGGCGCTAAAATCTATAAAGCAATCGTTTCTAGCGATGTAATAATTGATGAAAACCGAATAATCAATTCTGAAAAAAAAGAAGTCATTTTAGTGGAGAAATAAAATTATGAGTAGAATATTAGGAATATTAAATTTGCATAATGAAAAAAAACTAGGCGAAATTACTTCAAAAAGATCACTTGGAGCATTATCCTTCTTAGGGAGATATTCTTTTTGTGATATTCCCCTTAGCAATTTTGGTAATTCAAAGATTAACTCGTCTTGCATATTAGTAAAAAATAATTTTAGATCTATTATTCGTCATATTGATGCTTCTCAAGGATATTCAGAAAATTCTAAGCTAGGAACACTATATATGTTATATAATGAAAAATATGCAAATGAAGAAATCTATAATACCGATATAAATAATTTAATTGAAAATAAATGGATTTTAGAAGAAAATAATTTTTCTCATGTGGTTATCGCTCCTACTCACTTGATATATAAATTAGATTTTCAAGAAGTAATTAAACAACATGAAGCATTAAACTCAACAATTACTGTCTGCTATAAAAAGATTAATAATGGAAAAAAAGATTTTTTAAATTGTGATAGTTATCTTCTTGACGAAACTAATAAATTGAGAGGAATCTACCAAAATAAAGGAACGGAAGATGCTATTAATATATCAATGGAGACTTATGTTATTTCAACAAGTAAATTATTAGAAATTCTTGAATTTAGTAAAAAAACTAGTCAAATATTTACTTTAAGAGATATTTTAAATTATATTTCTACCTCGTTAGATATCGACACTTTTGAATATAAGGGATATCTAAGATGCATTGAAAATATAAATGATTATTTTAAGTATTCTTTAGAATTATTGGATTTAAATATTTTAAAGGAACTTACTTCTTCCTCTTGGCCGATCTTTACTAAGACGCACGATACTCCTCCAGCAAAATATTTAGAAGGGGCAAAAGTTAAAGATTCTTTTATTTCTAATGGCGCTATAATTTCAGGAGAAGTAGACCATTCGATTATTTGTCGTAGCGTAAAAATTGGTAAAAACTCGAAAATCAAGAACTCTATTATTCTTTCTGATACGCAAATTGACGATAATGTAACTTTAGAGAATGTTATTGTCGATAAATCCGCGAAAATCATATATACTAAAGAATTAAAGGGGAAATTTGATAAACCAATCTATATAAAACAAGGAGATATTATATAGTGAGAGTAGTAATGGTAGCGAGTGAGTCTCTCCCTTTTGCAAAAGTAGGAGGACTTGGTGACGTCGTATATTCGCTAAGTAAAAAATTAGTAAATAAAAATGTTAAGGTATCAATAGTTATTCCTTTTTATAAATGCATTAAGGAAAATATTATTTCTTCTTTAGAGTTATATCAATCTTTTAATGTCAAGATGTCTTGGAGAAATCAAATTTGCGATATTTATCACCTTATAAAGGATAAAATTGATTATTATTTTATTGGTAATGATTATTACTTTTTCCGTAATAAAATCTATGGTGAAAAAGATGATTTTGAAAGATTTAGTTTTTTTGGCTTAAGTGCATATGAACTAATTTTTAAATATTTAAAGAGAGTTGATATCGTTCATATTCATGACCATCAAGGTTCTAGCATTCCTCTTCTCTATTACTATAATCATCAAAAGGAGTATGATAAAAAAAGAACTAGATTTATGCTTACTATCCATAATCCTTGCTTTCAAGGAATCTGTCAAAGAAGCGATTTATCTAATTATTTTAATTTACCTGAATCTTTATTTGACGATGGCCTAGCTAGACTTGATGGACAAGTCAATTTATTAAAAAGTGCGATTATGCTTTCTGATAAAGTTACTACTGTTAGCCCATCTCATAAATGTGAATTGTTAAACGGGATTTCTTCCTACGGGCTTGAAAAAGTATTACCATTTAGAAATAGCGATTTAGTTGGGATACTTAATGGGTTAAATGAGGAGGAATTTAATCCAAAGAATGATCCTTATATTTATTTACCTTTTTCAAAAAATAACGTCATTAATAATAAAAAGTATAATAAGCAAAAATTATGTCAAGAATTGAATTTTGTTCATAAAGATTATCCTCTATTTTGTATAGTTAGTCGGATTACCAAGCAAAAAGGTTTTGGAATAATAATTCAAAACATCGAAAAAATATTGAAATTTAAGCTAAATTTAGTGATTTTAGGTCAAGGTGATCCTGATTTAGAACATCAATTATCATTTTATTGTATGAATAAAGATAACGTTTCTTTAAATATTAAATATTCAAATGAATTAGCTCATAAAATTTATGCTTCTAGCGATTTTATTTTGATGCCTAGCCTTTATGAACCATGTGGAATAAGTCAAATGATCGCTTTAAAGTATGGAACCATCCCTTTGTGTACAAAGGTAGGTGGATTAAAAGATACCATTATTTCCTATAATCAATTAAATATCGATAAAGCAAATGGCTTATTATTTGACTACGATTCAAATGAGCTTTTAATTAATCTAATTATTAGTTTGAACATTTTCGAAAAAAAACGTGAAATGAATAAATTGATTCACAATGCGATGAACGCAAATTTTTCTTGGAATAAGGCTTGTGAAGAATATTTGAGGCTATATAAGCAAATGCTACAAAAAAATATTGATTAAATTAATACATTAATTTATTTGACTTAGTTAAAATAAAATAGTTATAATTTCATTGTCTCGTTAGGAGGTTTTTTATGATTTACGATTACAAAAATATAGAAAAAAAATGGCAAAAATATTGGGAAGAGCATAATACATATTATTGTGATACTTCCGATTTTTCTAAACCTAAGTATTATGCATTAGACATGTTCCCTTATCCTTCTGGTCAAGGCCTTCACGTAGGTCATCCTGAAGGCTATACCGCAACTGATATAGTTTCTAGAATGAAGAGAATGCAAGGATTTAACGTCCTTCATCCAATGGGATTTGATTCTTTTGGGCTACCTGCTGAACAATATGCGATTAAAACAGGAAATCACCCAGAAGGCTTTACAAAAAAGAATATCGAAAATTTTAAAAGACAATTAAAAATGTTAGGTTTTTCTTTTGATTGGTCAAAAGAAATATCAACTTGTGATCCTTCTTATTACAAGTGGACTCAATGGATTTTTAAAAGATTATTAGAAGATGGTTATGCAAGATTAATCGATATGCCTGTCAACTGGTGTGAAGAATTAGGTACGGTCCTAGCAAATGATGAAGTCATTGATGGTAAAAGTGAAAGAGGCGGCTATCCTGTTGTTAGAAAGAATATGAAGCAATGGGTACTTGATATTCCAAAATATGCAGAAGATTTACTAAATGGATTAGATGATCTTGATTGGCCTGAATCCACAAAAGAGATTCAAAGGAACTGGATTGGGAAAAGCGAAGGCGCTAAAGTGATTTTTGAAGTTAGTGATACCGATGAAAAATTTAGTGTTTTTACCACCAGATGCGACACTCTCTTTGGCGCAACATATTGCGTACTTGCACCTGAACATTATCTAGTAAAAAAGATTACTACAAAGGATCAATATCAGAAAGTAATCTCCTATATTGAAAAATCTCAGAAAAAATCAGACCTAGAAAGAACGCAATTAAATAAAGAAAAAACTGGCGTATTTACTGGAGCATATGCAATTAATCCAGTGAATAATAAAAAAATTCCAATTTGGATTTCTGATTATGTGTTATCAACTTATGGAACCGGAGCAATTATGGCGGTACCTGCACACGATGAAAGAGATTATGCTTTTGCTAAAAAGTTTAATCTTGAAATTATTCCTGTCTTAGAAGGTGGAGATATTTCTAAAGAAGCTTTTACAGGAGATGGAGTTCACATTAACTCTTCATTTCTAGATGGCTTAAATAAAAAAGATGCTATTGATAAAATGCTTAAATACTTAGAAGATAATAAGATTGGTGAAAAAAAAGTTAATTATAAGATGAGAGAGTGGATTTTTGCTCGTCAACGTTATTGGGGTGAACCAATTCCAGTAGTATTTGTTGGAGACGAAATTGTTCCTTTAAAAGATGAAGACTTACCTTTAGTACTTCCTGAACTTGATGATTATGGAAGAACTAAGGATGGGAAATCACCACTTGAAAAAGCTACCGATTGGCTTAATTGCACAATTGATGGAAAAAAGGCAAGAAGAGAAACTTCGACTATGCCTGGCAGCGCTGGTTCATCATGGTACTATTTAAGATATATAGATCCTCAAAATGAACAAGAATTTGCAAATTACAATTTATTGAAACATTGGATGCCGGTCGACCTTTACGTAGGAGGTGCTGAGCATGCAGTTGGTCATTTATTGTACTCAAGATTTTGGAATAAATATCTATATGATAAAGGACTTGCTCCTACAAAAGAACCATTTAAGAAATTATTTCATCAAGGGATGATTTTAGGTGAAAATGGGGAAAAGATGTCAAAATCGCGTGGGAATGTTGTTAATCCTGATGACGTCATTGAAAAATATGGCGCGGATTCTTTAAGGCTATATGAAATGTTTATGGGCCCTCTAGAGGCTAGCCTCCCTTGGTCTATGGGTGGCCTTGATGGAGCAAAAAGATTCATTGAAAGAGTCTTTAGAATCGTTTCTGATGACTCATTAAAAGCAAAACTTAGTGATGTCAATGATTCAAAGTTAGATTATATCTATAATGTTACTGTTAAAAAAGTTAGCGATGATTTTGAAAGCCTTCAATTTAATACTGCAATTAGTCAGATGATGATATTTATTAATGAAGTTTATAAACAAGAAAATATTTATAAACCATATTACGAAGGATTTGTTAAAATGCTAAGTTGCATCTGCCCACACGTTTGTGAAGAGATTTGGCAAATGCTTGGTCATGAAGATATCATCGACTTTGAACCTTGGCCTAGTTTTGATCCAAATAAATTAGTACTAAACGAAGTAGAAATTGCTATCCAAATTAATGGTAAATTAAGAGATACGATCAAAGTTAATTTAGATTTAAGTGAAGAAGAAATTAAATCAAAAGTCCTTTCTCTTGATTCTATTAAAGCAAGAATTGAAGGAAAAGAAATTAAAAAAGTTATTGTCATTAAAAATAAAATTGTTAATATCGTTGCTATTTAACGACATATTTTTTAGTAAATTTATGGCATAATATTTTTGGTGATAAGATGCTACAAATTGAAATAATTTCTTCTAAAGAAGAAGATGATTTAGTATATCAAGTAAATTATTTTTTAAGCAAAATAGATGAATGTTTAATTAATGATATTAAATATTCATCTTTTATTAGTAATGGGGAAATTACATATACTTGTTTAATCGTTTATATAATTCGATAAATTTTGTTCACTTAAAAATATATTTTTGATATGATTTTATAAGGAAGGTTTTTATGAAGAAACAGTTTTTATTATTATTCGCTATAGTATTGTCACTATCATCATGTAGTAGATATAAGAACACCATAGAATCTTTTGATTTAGATTCTTATAATAAAGATGTAGTAAAATATCAAAATGTTGATAAATTCAATACTATAGATGAAATGGATAAATTTAAAGTAAATACTTATTTAGTTAATGACGAAAATAAGTTTATTTATACTATTCAAATCGTTTATAAAGATTTTTACTTATCAAATTTAAAAGCCATTATGATTCCAAGCAATTATCAAAATAATAATAATAATATATTGCCTTGTATTGGTTATTCTTCTAGGCTAAATCTAGCCAAAGAAAGGAATGTTGAACAAGGAGATTATTCAGGTTACAATTTGTCGTATAAAACTACTTTAAAAAATGAAATATTTTATTTATACATTTCTTATACGAATGAAGAAAATAAAGAATTAGTTTATCAGGTAGATAGTTTTACACAATTATAATGGGAGAATTAAAATGCATATTGATTTAATTAAAGAAAAACTACAAGAAGATTTAAATTTATCAAAAAGTCAAGTAGACAATGTAATTGAAATGCTTGATCAAGGAGACACTATTCCTTTTATCGCTCGATATCGAAAGGAAAGAACTAATTCAATGACTGATGAAACTCTACGTACTTTTGATGAAAAATATCATTATTATTTAAATTTTTATGATCGCTTTGATACGATTGTTAGCTCTATTGAGGAGCAAGGATTATATAACGATGAGATTGAAAAGTCGCTTTTAGGGGCTAAAACTTTAGCCGAGCTTGAAGATATTTATCGACCATATAAACCAAAAAAGAAGACTAGAGCAAGCGTTGCTAAACAAAAAGGGCTTGAACCTTTAGCAAATTATCTATATGAACAAAAACAGACTAGAGATCTTGATCAATATCTAGAAGAATTTATTAGTGAAGAAAAATCTGTAAATAGTAAAGAAGAAGCTCTTCAAGGCGCTAAAGATATTATTGCTGAAAAGATTTCTGATGATCCAAATTATCGAAAATTTATCAGAAAAAATACCTTTAATAAAGGTCTAATCAAATCAATAAAAGTCAAGGATGAAACAGATAAAGTCGTCTTTGAACAATATTACGACTATCAAGAAAAAATCAATAAAATTCCTGCACACAGAGTTTTAGCCTTAAATCGAGGAGAAAAGAATTGGATATTAAAAGTAACTATTGAAGATCCTTTAGAAGAGAATGTTGCATATATTGAAAAAAAAGTAATAAAAAACAATTCTCCTTTCCAAGAAATTCTAAAAGATACTATATTAGATAGTTATACAAGATTAATTAAACCATCTATTGAAAATGAAATTAGAAACGATTTAACCGAAGTTAGTGAAAACTCATCAATTGAAGTATTTAAACAAAATCTAAAAGAGTTGCTTTTAGAAGCACCAATTCATGGAAAAGTCGTTCTAGGCTTTGACCCAGGATTTAGAACTGGTTGTAAATTAGGCATCGTCAATCAAGAAGGGATAATGCTTTATACTGGCGTCTGTCATGTTACTTTAGGAAGTGAAGATCTATTTAATAAAGAAGCAGATCGATTATACGCATTAATTAATAAATATAATGTTTCATTGATATCCTTAGGTAATGGGACTGCAAGTCGAGAAAGTGAAGCATTTTTAAATAAATATCTATTTGATCGCCACCCTGATTTAAAAAGTAAAGTAGAATATATCATCACTAATGAAGCAGGTGCTTCAGTATATTCTGCTTCTAAACTAGGTATTAAAGAATTTCCTCAACTTGACGTCAGTGTTAGAAGTGCCATCTCTTTAGCAAGAAGAGTTCAAGATCCTCTCGCGGAACTTGTAAAAATTGACCCTAAATCTATTGGTGTAGGACAATATCAACACGATATGAATCAAAAGCATCTTTCTGAAGCCCTAGGTGGTGTCGTTGAAAATTGTGTTAACCAAGTTGGAGTGGATGTCAATAACGCTAGTCCATCACTTTTAAATTACGTGTCTGGAATCAATTCTTCTATCGCGGAAAACATCGTAAAATATAAAGAAGAAAATGGTCCTTTTAAAAATAGAAAAGAGCTATTAAATGTCCCAAAACTTGGTAAGAAAGCCTTTGAACAATGCGCTGGTTTTTTAAGAATTAATAATGGTTATAAACTAGATAATACGGGTATTCATCCTGAATCTTATCAAACTACTTTAAATCTTTTAGATTTAATATCTTCTTCTTTAGAAGAAATTGGAACAGATAGTTTATCTACAAAATTAGATTCTTTAGATGTTGTAAAAACATCTAAATTATTAAATGTCGGTGAAGAAACATTAAATGATATCATTCAAGAACTTAAAAAGCCAGGAAGAGATATTAGAGATTTAAATATTAAGGCAAAATTAAAAAATGATATAACTGATATTTCTATGCTAAAAGTAGGGATGATATTAGAAGGAACTATTAGAAATATTATCGATTTTGGTGCCTTTGTCGACATTGGTGTTCATCAAGATGGATTGATCCATATTTCTCAACTTTCAAATAATTATGTAAAGCATCCTTTAGATGTAGTAAAAATCGGTCAAATTGTTAAGGTAAAAGTTATTTCTGTCGATGTAAATAAGAAAAAAATTGGTCTATCATTAAAGGACGCAAATTAAATTTTTTAGCTCTAGATAATATTAATATTATTTTCTAGAGTTTTTTCATAAAAATAATGTAAACGTTTTCATTTTATTTGTTGACATATTGTTTTTCGTTAATTAAAATTAGAGTAGATATGCAAAAGAGATAAGTTCATATCATTTTTCATTAAAAAAAGAAAGGGAGATAAATAAATGAAAAACAAAAAATTATTATTAATGGCTAGCGCTCTAGTCCTAGGTGTTGGTACATTAGCATCTTGTGGTGGACCAAAAAATCCATCATCTGAAGCACCTGCTCCAGGTTCTTCTGATTCTACTTCAGGAGATAGCACTTCATCAGCAACTAGACCTGATGGAAAAGGCATTGTTGTATGGTGCGCAAAAGAAGACGTTCCATTTGTAGAAGAAATGGCAGCAAAATTTAAAGAAGCTAATACAGAATACAAGGATTACTACATCAAAGTTGATATCACTAGTGAAGCTGACGCTGCTACTTTAGTTAAATCAGACCCAGCTGCTTCTGCAGACGTATTCCACTTTGCTGGAGACCAATTAGGCACATTAGTAAGACAAGAAGTCTTATATGGAATCAATCCTAAATATATAAAAGATTTAGGTATTGAACAAAGTGTTCTTGATGCAGGTAAAGTTGGCGAGGTTAACTATGGTATTCCATTTACACCTAATACCTACTTTATGTATTATGATGCTTCAGTTTATACTGAAGATGATATCAAATCATTGGATACAATGGTTGCAAAAGATGTTTCATCTAAAAATTATACATATAATTTTGGTTTAGACATTTGCAATGGTTGGTATCTACAATCATACTTCTTCTCAGCAGGATGTACAATCTTTGGTGAAGATGGACTTGATGGAACTGCAGGCATTCAACCAAGAGACAAAGGTTTAGAAGTTGCTAAATGGGTATGGGATTACTACAATGGCGCAAATAAATCAAAATTGTATGCTGGTGATGGCTCCGCTCTATGTGGTAAATCAATTGCTGCTTGCGTTACAGGTACATGGAATGCTAGCATGATTAAAGAAAATATTGAAGCTAATGGTGGTACTTATGCTGCTGCACCACTTCCAAAATTAACTATTGGTGGACAAGAATATGATTGGAAAGCAGTCGGTGATTTTAAACAAATCGGTATTAACTCAATTACTGCAGAACCTGTATTATCATGCAAATTTGCATCTTTCTTAGCAGGTAAAGATAGCCAAGCAAGAAGATATGAATTAAGAAAAACTGCTCCAACAAATGCAGCAACTGCAGCTGATACTTCAATTGAATGGGATAAAGCAATTCTTGCACAAACTGCTCAATTAACTAAAACATTTAGTCAACCTACAATCTATGCAGAAAGAGGCTTCTGGAATGCTTCTACTGCTCTTGGAGATGACTTAAAGACTGCATCAGTAGATGACATTGAAGTATATTTTGATGCATTCTTAAATACTATTACAGCTGCTGCTGAATAGACAAATTCTATATTCTAAATTATAAAATTTCGGTAGCATTGGTAATTTTCAAGGTTACCACTGCTACCTTTTATTTATTGAGAGGACAATATAATATGAAAACATTAGCATATCTTGATTATTGTGCGTTGCCTCGTTATCAACAATTTTTCTATAAGATCTATGAATTTATTTTAAAAGTTATCTATGGAGTATGGCATTTTATTAAAGGTATTGGGATTGGAACTAAAAAATTAGTTTTTAGAATTGGTACTTCATTTAAAAAAATGTATCATTCATTTAGATATGGTGATATTTTTACAAAATGTTCATTTTTTGTTTTAGGTATTAGTCATATAAAAAGAAAACAAATTGTAAAAGGAATCATTCTAATGCTTTTAGAGTTTGCTTTTATCTTTTTCATGATCTTTTTTGGAGCTCATGCATTATATAAATTAGTATTTGTTGGAACATATGGCTCAGGATATATTTGCGATGGTTTTGATCAAGTATTTGAAACTATCAATGGCGCATGGGAATTTTGTGATGAACCTACAAAAATAGCTCCAGATAACTCACCAAAAAACTTGTTATATGGCATACTAACAATATTAATTATTATCGGATTTATCTGTGTGTACATTGCTACAGTTAATGCTTCTTATCAAATTCAAACTAATGAGGAAGAAGGGAAACATATAAAATCATTCAAGGAAGATTTAGCAGATTTCTTTAATAGTAAATTCCATATCACATTATTATTTCTACCAATTATTGGTATATTGTTATTTAATATATTACCAATTTTAGATATGATTTGTATGGCTTTTACAAATTATGATTATACTACTGATTTTCCTAAATCATATTTCTCTTGGGTTGGACTTAAAAATTTTGGACAGCTATTTTCTTTTGGAGGTAATGGCTTTGGCTATACATTTGTAGAGATATTAAAATGGACAATCGTTTGGGCCATTTTAGCTACGTTTACAAACTTCTTTATTGGTATAATTATTGCAACAATCATCAATAGAAAAGGTATTAAATTTAAGAAATTTTGGAGAACCTGTTTAGTTCTATCCGTAGCAGTTCCTCAATTTGTTTCTTTATTAGCCATGGCTCAATTCTTATCTGATTATGGTCCATTAACTGTATTCATTGAAAAGGCCACTGGCGTAAAAATTTACTTCTTAGGTAAAGCAACCACATTTACTTTGTTTGGACATCCATTTAAAGTAGACTTTGCTAGAATCTTAGTAGTCTTAATTAATATATGGATTGGTGTACCTTATACTGTATTAAGTACAACCGGTATATTGATGAATGTTCCTGAAGATTTATATGAATCCGCAAAGATCGATGGTGCTTCACCAATTACAATGTATTTTAAGATTACATTAAAATATGTCGTATTTGTTATGGGACCTTCATTAATAACTACATTTATTGGTAATTTTAATAGTTTCGGAGTAATATTCCTATTAACTGGAGGAGGACCAAAAACTAATAACTTCTATGGATCTGCTGGACACACAGATTTATTAGTAACATGGTTATATAATTTAACGATGGATACTAACCCAGATTATAAGATGGCTTCAGTTATTGGTATTTTAATTTTCTTGATTTCATCAATAATCAGCTTAATTTTATATCGTAACTCAAACAGCTTTAAAAATGAGGAGGATTTTGCATAATGGCACGTGTAAAAAGTATGAAGAAAAAAACAAAGATACAAAACACAATCATTTATATCTTTCTTGTTTTGTTAAGCATTATTTGGCTTATTCCTATCGCTTACATTCTATTCATTTCATTTCATAATGATAATAGTAAAGGTGCAATGGTAACCATGCCTGATTATCTTACTTTCCAACACTATATCAATTTATTTGCAAAAGGAAGTCAATATCCTCAATGGTTTTTAAATACATTGATTGTAGCGTTAGTTACAATGGTCATAAACACTTTCTTTGTAATGGCTGTTGCTTATACTATGTCAAGACTTAGATTTAAGTCAAGAAAAACTTTAATGTCTATCAATTTAATTCTAGGTATGTTCCCAGGATTTATGTCAATGATAGCAATTTACAATATTTTAAAATTAGTTAAATTAGATCAAACTTTAGTTGGTTTAACATTATGTTATACAATGACTTCTGGTATGGGATTCTATGTTGCTAAAGGTTTCTTCGACACCATTTCAAGATCTCTAGATGAAGCTGCAAGAATTGATGGCGCTACAAATGCTCAAATTTTCTATAAGATTATTTTGCCTTTATCTAAACCTATTATTGTATACACATTAGTTCAATCATTTATGGGCCCTTGGATGGACTATATCTTCTGTAATGTTATTTTAAGAAATAAATCAGATCAATGGACCGTCGCTATGGGTATGTATAAATGGCTTAATACTCAAGAAAAAGTCAACACTCAATTTGTAGATTTCTTCGCAGGTTCAGTATTAATTTCTATTCCTATTATGTCAGTATTCCTTGCAACTCAAAAATACTATATTGCTGGTGTTACTGGTGGAGCAGTTAAAGGTTAGTTAAAATGAGTAAGTGGATAAAAGAAGCAATATTTTATGAAATTTATCCAACATCATTTAAAGATTCTAACAATGATGGAATAGGCGATTTAAATGGTATTACATCTAAACTTGATTTCATTAAAGATTTAGGTTTTAATGCAATATGGATTAACCCTTTCTATAAATCACCATTCAAGGATGGTGGTTATGATGTTAGCGATTTCTTCGATATCGATCCAAGATTTGGTACATTTGAAGATTTTAGTAATCTTATTTCCAAAGCACATAACCTAGGAATACATGTAATTATTGATTTAATTCCAGGTCATGCAAGTGAGCATAATCCGATTTTTCAAAAATCTGCATTACCTGAAAGAAATCCTTATTCCGATATGTTTATTTGGAATAATTCAGTTTGGGATCTCGAACAACCTTATCGTTTAATATCTGGTAGATATGATCGCAATGCGTGTTACATGGTAAACTTTTTCTCAACTCAACCAGCATTCAATTTCGGATTCAATAGAATTACTCATCCAAAATGGCAAATGTCATACAAAGATGAGAGAACGTTAAAAACTAGAGAATACATAAAGAATATTATGATATTTTGGTTAAATAAAGGTGTCGACGGATTTAGAGTTGATATGGCTGATTCACTTGTTAAAAACGATGATGAAAAAATTGCTACTCAAGAAGTTTGGAGAGATATCATTACATCTGTTCGAGATGAATATCCTGATATGGTTTTAGTTTCAGAATGGTGTAATCCTGATCAAGCATTAAATTGTGGATTTGATTGTGATTTTGTTTTAGATCATCATGATAATTTCTGCCACTATCTTGGTAGAGCAACTCCTCAAACAACTGGTTTAAGTGTCCTAAATGGTGGAGATCAAACAAGATTTAAACAAGATTTAGTCTCAAGAATTGAATCAGCGAAAAGAAATAATGGATTGCTAGGATTAATTTCAGGAAATCATGATTGTCCAAGAATTGCTACTTATCTTAATGAAGAAAATACGAAGTTATTCTACTTAATTCTTTTTACTCTTCCAGGTGTACCATTTGTATACTATGGTGATGAAATTGGAATGAAGCATCGCGACCTACCTAGTAAAGATGGTGGCTATCAAAGAACTGGTGATCGTACTCCTATGCAATGGGACAACTCTATAAATCGAGGCTTCTCATCTTACAAAGGTGAATTATATTTACCTCAAGGCGATGAAAAGACTAATGTTAGCGATTCATTAAAAAACCCAAGTTCGATATTGAATACTATTAAAAAATTAATAAAGATTAGAAAAGAAAATTCTGAATTTATAGGAAGCGAATTTCAACTTATTGATATTAATAGTAAAGTGCTTGCGTATTCTAGAGGCGATTTAAAAATCGTTATCAATTTATCAAACGATGATATAAAATTAAACGATGTAAATCAAATTTTGTATTTATCAAAAGAAGATTCTTTAATAGATAATATATTATTAAAATCTTCTGGTATTATTTATAAATAGGAGGCAAAAATGAGAAAATCAATTATTTATACACTTTCATCTATCCTACTTATAACTTCTACTCTAGCTTCTTGTAGTAACAATAATCAAAATTCATCTGAAAATACTAGTATTCCAAATGATAATATAGTCGTAGATGAAGTAGAACTAAATTCAAAAAAACCTAGTTATCAAGAAGAAGATCATACTGACAATTATATTGATGATATCTATAGAAATTATTATCAAATATTAGTGTATTCATATTTTGATTCAAATAATGATGGAATTGGTGATTTAAACGGATTAATTTCAAAGTTAGACTATATAAATGATGGCAATCCTAATAGCAAAACTTCTCTAGGATATGATGGAATTTATCTACTACCAATTTTTCCATCACCTACTTATCATAAATATGATGCAACTAACTATTATTCAATTGACCCAAGTTATGGAACGTTAGATGATTTTGATCGATTAATT
Organism: uncultured Caryophanales bacterium; assembly: GCA_945929875.1. GTDB lineage: Bacteria > Bacillota_I > Bacilli_A > RFN20 > CAG-449 > UBA3210. Next base: position 59,273 of record CAMEOO010000001.1, on the reverse strand, counting down.
AGCGAAGCAAATAAAAGAGGTATTGATGTTATTCTCGACCTAGCAGTTAATCATACCTCAAATCAACATCCATGGTTCAAAGAAACAAAAGCTCTATTGCAAACAATTTCTGAATTTGATTCTATAACTGGGGAGCCAACTCTTGAAGCAAAAGAAAACAATCCAGTACTACATTATTATCATATCATTAATAAAGATTATGTTGATAATTATCGTGGAGCAAAATGGCATGCAATTTCTGGAACAAATTGGTTATATGAAGGTTCATTCTATGATGGGATGCCTGATCTAAATCTTGATGACCCATATGTTCTAAATGAAATTAAAAACATTATGAAATTTTGGCTTGATAGGGGAGTAAGTGGATTTAGATTAGATGCAGTTGAGCATTACTTCGATTGGAATAAACAAAAAAACTATGAGGTATTAAATATGATATCTTCATGGGGTAAGGAACTAACTGTAGGTAGAAAAAAAAGTTGCTATCTTGTTGCAGAAGGACCTTGGAGTACAAGTGTTACTTCTTATTATGAAAACACAAATGATATATCTTATATGAACTTTAATTTTGGTTCTGGTGGGCAAGCTAAACTAGCTACTTTGATTAATAATTCTAGTTTATATAATAAAAAGTATGAAAAATTAACTAATGAAGGAGTCGAGATTAAATATAGTGACCCTTCTTCTGGAAAATCATTTGATATTGTTAACGATGGAACGGCTTTTGCAGTTAGATGTGCTTCTGATTATTTTAGAGCAATTGTCTCTAACTGGGATAATGCTTTATACAAAGCAGATTCAAATGCTATTGATGCGAATTTTGGAGTTAACCATGATACTATGAGAGCAATTAATCAATTAGCGGGTAACTTTAAAGATAATGCTTTAGCTAATGCTTGCAAAATGTTTTGGGGAATTAATAATACTTTATCAGGAGTAAGCTTTAATTATTATGGCGAAGAAATTGGTATGAAAGCTGGAAGCTCTGCCGATCCTGACAAACGTCATCCAATGTATTGGTCAGAAACAAATACAAAAGGTATGACTAAATATGCAGAGGGCGCAAATAAAACAAACCAATATTTAGCTCCTGCTGATGAGCAAATTAATGATGAAAATTCTCTTTGGAATTTCATGAGGGAACTTAACCGCGCTAAAAGGTTCTTCCCAGAGATTGCTCGAGGAAAGCAAAATTTTATTAAAGTCGGACAATTCTATTCTTTAATGGAAAAATCTTATAATGGTAATAAAATCTATTTATTATATAATTTCAGTAGCAAAGCTCTTTCAATACCTTTGAATGAACTAGGTCTAGAAGAAGAACCAACTGAAATTAAATATTCTTTATCTTCTTCATCATCTTACTATGCGAAATTATCTGCTGGTTCAATCAATGTTCCTGCATATTCGATTACAATTATATAGGAGGAAAATGTAATGGCAAGTTTAAAATTAAGTCACATTTATAAGGTCTATGATAATGGTCATAAGGCCGTAAATGATTTTAACATCGACATTGATGACAAAGAATTTATTGTCTTCGTCGGACCATCTGGTTGTGGTAAATCAACCACTTTAAGAATGATTGCAGGTCTTGAAGAAATCACTGCAGGAGATTTATTTATCGGTGATACATTAGTTAATGATATGGAACCAAAGGATAGAGATATCGCAATGGTTTTCCAAAACTATGCTTTGTATCCACATATGACAGTTTATGACAATATGGCATTTGGATTAAAAAATAAGCATATGCCTAATGATCAAATTAGAGATCGAGTTCTAGAAGCCGCAAAGATTCTTGATATTGAAGAATATCTTGATAGAAAGCCAAAAGCTATGTCAGGTGGACAACGTCAACGTGTTGCTTTAGGAAGAGCAATCGTACGTAATCCAAAAGTATTCTTACTAGATGAGCCTTTATCTAACTTAGACGCTAAATTAAGAGCTCAAATGAGAACTGAAATCACTAAGTTACATAAAAAATTGCAAACAACATTTATTTATGTTACTCACGATCAAGTTGAAGCTATGACAATGGGTACTAGAATTGTTGTTATGAAACTTGGGTATGTTCAACAAATTGATACTCCATTAAATTTATACAATAAGCCAAGAAATAAATTCGTCGCCGGATTTATTGGAACACCTCAAATGAATTTCTTTGACGTTACTTTATTAAGACATGGCGAACAAGTAACTGTCACTTTTGATGATGGAAAGAAATTCGAAGTTCCATTTGAAACTGTATCAAAGGTCCATGATCATTATTTACATGGCGACAAAACTGTAATTCTAGGAATTAGACCAGATCATCTTTGCGTAACTTCTGAAGATACTGGTATCCAAGCTAAGGTAAATGTTGTTGAACAATTAGGTAATGAATCTATTCTTTATGGACAACTTTCTTTAGATGAAGAAGTAGAATTAAAGAGTAGAAATCAAATTATTATCAAAATTCCTTCAGGAGTAACTTATGAATTAGGACAAATCGTTAATGTCAAAGTAGATACCGATAAGATTCATTTATTTGATAAAGATAGCGAATTAACTTTAATGGAAGATGTTCCTGAATATACTATTGTCAAAGCAAAAGTTGGTAAAAAAATGGATATGCTAGGATCTAAAGTTAAACTTCCTTCCGCATTTGTTCATGCAATAGAAGGATTAAATGAAGTTTCAGTTCATATTCCACCTGATGCTTGTATCGACGAAGGAAAGGATTATTCATTACCAGTACATAAAGTAGAAGAATTTAAAGACTTTAAACTAGTTACTTTAGTCCTTGGTGATCGCTATTTATTCTTAAAAACTAATAAAGATGTTAAAGAAGGTGAAAACTTCTCATTCTCACTAAGAAATGAAAAATTAAGACTATTAAATGGTGATGAAGTACTACTTGAACCAGTAAGTGAAGCTGAATCATTACTTGGAACATTTGTAAAACAAAAAGAAAAAGTTCCTTTTGTAAAAGTAGATGGACATTATCAAGAAGCAACAGGTGAAGAGCCTGAAGATGCAAAGATTACTATGAAGACAAGAGTAAAATTCTACTTTGAAATTGAAGGAGTTAAATTCCTTTCTCCAATGGAAAAAGTAGTTAAAATTACTACAATTGAAGGACCTTCATGCTATAAGAAAACTTATAAATATGTTCTAGATAGAAAGAATATTCACTTTGGTGAAGAAGGACAAGGCTTACACGCTAACGTTAAAGAAGTTGTTGATTATGGTAACATCTGCTTCGCAAGACTTGATATCAATGGACAAGAACTTTTAGTGGAAGTTGATCCAAGCTTTGATAAATTAGAAGTAAACGTTTACTTCGATGGCAATGATGCTGAAGTCTATCAACGTGAAATTGATATGAGAATTTGCTAATTATTCTCTTACTATCAAATATTATGTTCAAATAGCCGAGATATTCTCGGCTTTTCTTGTATTTTCATCTCAATTTCTTTATAATGAAGACAATGAAAAGAAAGGTGATTTTATGGCGGAATACGTATATATTCAAGATTATTCAAAAAAAGGAAAATTAGGAATTTCTAAAACATGTTTTGAACAAATTATCTCTTTAAGCACAAATAAAATTCAAGGAGTTCAAACTGCAGATAATCAAAATAATAAATTTGTTTTTTCTTTTCATAAACCTATCTCTTGCGAGATTGTAAATGGCAAAGTTCAAATTAACGTTCAAGTTAAAATCAAGCAAGGAAACAATATTGAAAAGATTTGTACAAATATTCAAGAGCAAATTGCTGAAGATATCACTACAATGGTTGAATTAGTTCCTTTTTCAATCAAAATAAAAGTAGTATCAATTATATAAGTCCATTGGACTTATTTTTTAAGTAGAAAGAGGTTATTATGATTTCAAGAAACCAAGAACAAGAAAAGATAATGTTTTCCATCTACCAATATTTATTCTATGAAAGAATGAATAGTGAAGACTTAAAAGAGATTATGGAAAATGTTTTTGAATTACCATATGATGAAATACCTCTTTTTTCTAAAGAAGTATGCGTAAAAACTTTAGTTCATCAAAATGATTTTGATGAAGTAATTTCAGTTAATTTAAATAAATGGACTTTAAATCGAATTAATTTAGTCTCTCATGCTATTTTGCTTATGTCTATGGGGGAAATTCGTTTCACCGATGAAATAAGCAAAGCTGAAATAATTAATATCGCTGTTAACTTATCAAAAAAATATTCTGATGCAAACGATTATAAGTTTATTAATGCAATTTTAGAAAAAATACTATGAGTCAACTACCAATTATCGATGTAACTACTTTAAATAACTATATTAAGAATCTCTTTGAAGGAGATATTAATTTACAAAGGGTATACATCAAAGGAGAAATATCAAATTTAAATAAACATTATACAGGGCATTACTATTTTTCTTTAAAAGATGATAATAGTAAAGTATCTTGTATGATGTTTTCTTCTTATGTAAATAAGCTTAAATACCCTATAGAAAATGGTGATGAAGTCCTTATTTATGGAAAAGTAAGCGTTTTTGATAAACTAGGAACTTATCAAATCTATGTTTATAATATCGAACCATATGGAGTTGGAAAATATCTTTTAATGCTTGAAGAATTAAAAAAGAAATTAAAAGATGAAGGTTTATTTGATAAAGAAAAGAAAAAAATTAATTTGTTTCCAAAAAAAATTGGAATAGTAACTTCTAAATCTGGCGCGGCAGTCAAAGACATTATTCATACAATTAGTCGACGTTATCCTTGTCAAATTGAAATTTTTCCTTGCCTTGTTCAAGGAGAAGATGCACCTAAAAGTATAATTAAGTGTTTACTCCAAGCGGATAAATCAGATGTCGATACGATAATTTTAGCCCGTGGTGGAGGCGCAAACGAAGATCTAAAAGCGTTTAATGATGAATCTTTAGTTCGAGTGGCTGCTTCACTTAAAAAGCCTTTAATAACGGCAATAGGTCATCAAATTGATAGTTCTCTAGTTGATTTAGTCAGCGATATATCTTGTATTACTCCAACAGAAGCTGGAGAAAAATGTTGCATGAAAAAAATAGATATAATTAATTCTATTGATTCATTAAATATTTTAATGGATAAAAATATAAAATCTTATTATCATAATTTGGAAAATAAACTTTTTCAACTAATATATATAATAGAGAATAAAAATCCTCTTGCAATATTAAATAAACATCTTAACAAGTTACTGCAAATAAAAGATAAGTCAAATTATTTAATTAAATTGAAAATCATAAATTACCAAATGGAAATTAAAAATCTTGAAAGTCGGTTAATACTTCTTGATCCAAGGCTCGCTTTTGATAAAGGCTATTCCTTGATAGAGAAAGATAAAAAAGTAATTAAGTCAATTAAAGAGGTAGCTGTCAATGAAGATCTAACTATCAACTTAAAAGATGGTATAATTAAAGCAAAAGTAAAGGAAATAAAAGATTATGGAAAATAAAAGATCATTCGATGAAAGATTAAATGAATTAAATGAATTAGTATCAAAACTTCAAGATGAAAGCATTCCTTTTGAAGAATCAATGGAAATCTATAATAAATGCAAAAAGTTGTCAGATGAATTAAAAAAAGAATTAGATGAAGCAATAACTAAAGTCTCATTAATCAATGAAAATAATGAAGAAGAAGATTTTTAGTAGATAATTAGTATATATTTAGGAGAGTTTATGCTTAAGAACTTAACAATTAAAAATTTTGCAATTATTCAAGATATCAACATCAATTTTGAGAAAGGAATGAATATCCTTTTAGGAGAAACAGGCGCAGGTAAATCCATTATCATTGACGCTTTAGGCCTTTTACTTGGAAATCGATCAGATTATGATAAGATTCGATATGGAGAAAAAAAAGCAATCATTGAAGGAACGTTTACAATTGAAAATCAAAATATTAAAGAATACATCAATGAAAAGTATGAATTAATTGAAGATGACAATATTCTTGTCGTATCAAGAACCCTTGAAGAGGGGAAATCATATTGTAAAATTAATTTTCATAACGTTCCTCAATCTGTTTTAAAAGATGTTATGGAAAATATCATTGATATCCATTCTCAACATAAAGATAATTCTTTTTTTGATGAAAAAAAACAAATTGATTACATTGATTTATATCTAGAAAAAAATAAAAATTTAGTAAATGAAAATTTCCTAAACTTAAAAAAAGAATATAATTCACAATATAAAAAGTTAAATGAAGAAAAAAGCAAATTAAATGTTCTTAAGCAAAAAAAACTCTCATTAGATGATGTTTCCTATTTAGAATATCAAATTCAAGAAATAGAAAAATTAAATTTAAAGGAAAATGAAATTGAAGAGATTGATGAAGAATTATTAAAATTAAATTCTTTAGCCAAAATTTATTCTAATTATCAAAATTTTAAAGAAAATTATCAAAATGCTTCTTCCTATTTATATCAAGCAAAAAAAGATTTAGGTAGTATTCATGAAGATTTTTTAAGCGAACAAATTTCTCGATTTGATTCATTATATTATGACCTAGAAGATTGCTTTGAGACAATTAAAAGCGAAATTTCTACGATAGAAGATTCTCAAGATCGTTTAGAATATCTTCAGAATCGAAAGCAAGAGTTATCTTTAGTAAAAAGAAAATATGGTAAATCTACTAAAGAAATATTAGATCAATATCATCAAATGCTTGAAGATTTAAATACGATAAAAAATATTGGCGAGCTAATTGTAAATCAAGAAAAAGAAATAGAAAAAGAAGAAAAAATTTGTATTGATTTAGCAAAACAGATTTCTGAAAAAAGGAATATGGCGATAGAATTATTAGAAAAAGAAATGAATGACACATTTACTAATTTAGCTTTAAATAATGCCTTATTTAAGGTAAATATCGAAGAATGTCCATTATATAAAAATGGTCAAGATAAGATATCATTCTTACTAAGAGCCAATGTAGGCAGCAAATTTTTACCACTATCTCAATGTGCTTCTTTAGGTGAAACAAGTAGAATAAATTTAGCTTATAAATTAGTATTTAACGCTTTAGATCCTGTAGGAACTATCATCTTTGATGAGATTGATACTGGGATATCTTCTAATGTTGGTGTATTGGTAAGTAAAAGAATTAAAGAATTAAGCAAAATTTCTCAAACCATAGTAATTACCCATTTACCTCAAATGGCTGCAGTAGGGGATTATTGTTTATTTGTAAGTAAAAATAGTAACGATAATCAAACAAGTACAAATGTAAAAGAATTATCAAAAGAAGAATTAATATATGAAATAGCGCGAATGATTTCGGGAGAAAATGTTAATAATATTTCTTTAGAGGGAGCAAAAAATCTAATAGAAGAAATGAAATAGCAAATTTTGCCAAAATAATTTAAATTAATCTCAAAATAATAGTTATTGAAAGGGGAAATAACATGCTTTCTACTCTTACTTCAATAGCTATTTTATTTTCAATACCATATAATACTTCAGTTCAAACAAAAAGAATTAAATTAATTCCTTCAGGAGAAAACTATGTTTTCAAATTAAATACAAAGGGAGTAATTATAACTGGAACTTACGATGTAACTTATAATAATAAAACTTATAATCCTAATGAAAAAGATATTAGAAAAGGTGATACGATCATTGAAGCAAATTCAAAAAAGATTTCTAATATTAATGATTTATCTAATTTGATTAAAGACTCTTCATCACTTAATTTAAAAATTAAACGAAAAAATGAAATATTAAAAAGAGAGTTACCTATCTATAAGATTAACAATATATCAAGAAGTGGGTTATATGTTAAAGATCGAGTGATCGGGGTAGGGACAATAACTTATATTGATCCTAGCACCATGATCTATGGAGGATTAGGTCACGAAGTAGTCGATAACGACACAAATTCAATCGTTGATTTGTCTTCAGGTGAAATTTATTACAATGACGTAATTTCTATTACAAAAGGTAGCAATATGCATCCAGGAGAAAAAGTATCTAATACATCACTAAAAGAGAGTATAGGAAATGTTTTAATCAATTCATCATATGGAATGTTTGGAAAATATTACCGCTCAATTAGTAATTCTAGAACTTATGAAATCGCCTATAAAAATGAAATAAAGAAAGGTAAAGCAAGAGTATTAACTTGCGTAAAAGGAAATGAAGTTAAAAGTTATGAAATTATGATTACCTCTTTAAAAAAGCAAGATGAAAATGGAACCAAAGGAATCACTTTTAAAATTAATGATTCAGAGCTTCTTTCTATAGCCGGGGGAGTGTACTCTGGAATGTCAGGATCTCCAATTATTCAGAATAACAAAATCGTTGGCGCTGTTACTCACGTCCTCGTGGATGATATTCAATATGGTTATGGTATTTATATCGATAATATGTATAACAAGCAAATTTCAAAATAAAAAAATCTCTTATATGGAGAATTTTACAATAAATTTATCATAATTCGAAAAAATAATATAAATAATGATTAAATATGTTTAGGTTCGCTAAATAATTTATTTTCTTTAAAAATTTAGTGAAGAAAAGGAGAACAAACATGGAAAAGAAATCTATTTTTATTATTGATAATTCAAAAGAATCATCAAATGAATTATTAAAAGCATTAAGTCTTGAACAAGATTTACAAATTGTTGGAGTAGAAAATAATGGTCTTGAAGCTCTTGAAAAAATTAAAAGATGCAATAAAATCGACGTATTATTACTTGATTTGATTCTTCCTGGTATGGACGGGTATCAAATACTAAGCGAACTAAATGAGAATAAAAGTAAATATCCTCAAATTAAGATAATCATCGCTCAAGCGTCATTGATTAATGACAATTGTTTTGCTCAACTTAGAAAATATAATGTAGCGAATTTACTAATTAAACCATATAATGTCAATTCATTAATAAATCAAATCCATATCAATTTAAAATTTGTGGAGGAAAAAGAAGAAGATGAAAATCAAAAGATCGAATTTAGAATTACAAAATTATTGCATAAAATTGGAATACCATCTCATATCAAGGGATTTACTTACTTAAGAACTGCAATCTGCTCAACTTATTATAACCCTGAGTTTATCGGACAAATAACTAAACAATTATATCCAGAAATTGCAAAAAAATATAAATCTAGTAGTTCAAAAGTAGAAAGAGCGATAAGACATGCAATTGAACTAGCGTGGGAAAGAGGAGATGTAGAAGTTATTTCAACATTATTTGGCAATTCAATACCATCGTATAAAGATAAACCATCTAACAGTGAATTTATCGCTTTAGTTTCCGATTATTTAGCGTTAAAAGACAATAAGGTTAGTTCAAAACTTTAAAAATGTGTATTAGTAAATATTTAGTATATAATTAGTAGTATTTTATAGAATGATATTTATCATTCTTTTTTATTTTTTACTATTTTTAAATATTATATAATTAATAAGAGGTGAGATTATGAGCAAAATTATTATGCATATTGATTTGAATTGTTTTTTTGCTCGAGCGCAGGTAATTAAAGAACCAGAACTTGAAGGTAAGCCTTTAATTATTGCAGGAACCTCAAGAAGGGGAATTGTTTCAACTGCGTCATATGAAGCTAGAAAATTTGGGATAAATTCGGCTATGCCTACTTATATGGCATTAAAATTATGTCCAAATGTAATCATAAGAAATCCCGATTTTAACTTATACCATGACTTAAGTCAAAAGTTTTTTAATTACGTGAAAAAATACACTGAAATTATTGAAATTGCTTCAATTGATGAATGCTACGCAGATATGACTGAATGCATGAAAGACTGTAAAGATCCAATTGCTTTTTTAAAAAAACTTCAAGATAATCTATTTAATGAAACTAAACTCATGTGTTCAATTGGTTTAGCGCCAACAAAATTTTTAGCGAAGATGGCTTCAGACATGAAAAAGCCAATGGGAATCACGATTATTCGAAGAAAAGATATTCAGAAATTACTATGGCCATTACCAATCAAAGATATGTTTGGTATTGGGAAAAAGACTTATCCTAAACTTGAGAAAATAAACATTAAAACTATAGGTGATTTTGCTTTAGATAACCAAGACGAAACTAAAAAAATTCTCGGTAAATTTTACTATGTATTAAAAGATTGGGCATATGGAAAAGGAAGCGATGAAGTAATCACTGAAGCAAGTGATCCTAAGTCAATTGGAAATTCTACGACGTTTTTATTTGATACAGATGATTATGATGAGATAAGATCAATGATTTATCAAGAGAGTTTAGATGTCAGTAAAAGGGCAGAGAAAGAGAGTAAAATTGGCTATACGATCACTTTGAATATTAAAGATAGCGATTTTAAGATGATGTCAAAGTCAGAAACTATTCAAGTTCCAACAAATAGCATAGAAGATATCTACAATAACGCATTAAAATTGTACGATACTTATTTTGTTAATAAATTAATTCGTTTAGTAGGTGTCACCTTATCTAATTTAATATCAAAAAAAGAATTCTATGTGCAGATGTCTTTTTTTGACATCGAAATGCACAAAGAAAAATGCGCAACTAAAATTTTAATTAATGAATTAAATAATAAATGTAAAAAAAATATTTTTATGAAAGCTAGCGAATTAGGAGAAAAAAATGACGTTAAATGATGGATTTGAACTCTTTATTCAAATGATGTTTTATGAAAGAAATATTTCAAACAATACATTAGATGCTTATAAAGAAGATTTATCTTCATTTTTTAACTATGTAAAAAAATATAAATGTGAAGAATTAGACTTAGAAGATTTAGAAGGGTATATTCGCTTTCTATCTAGTCAAGGTAAAGCTAGTTCTACAATAATTAGAAAAGTAGGCACAATTAAACAGTTTTACGTCTTTTTACAAAAGCAAAATATTCTAAAGAATAAATCATCACTAATAGAATTACCAAAGAAAGATAAATATTTACCTGATGTATTATCATTTGAAGAAGTTGAAAGACTATTTGAACAACCTAATTTAAATAAACCAGATGGTATAAGAGATCGAGCGATGCTAGAAATTATGTATTCTTCTGGAATAAGAGTTAGCGAATTAATCAATTTAAAATTAAAGCAAGTCAACTTAGATTTAGGGATTCTTAAGATTAGAGGAAAAGGGGATAAAGAAAGAATTGTTCCTATTGGAGATTTTGCTAAAGATTATTTACTTAATTACTTACAAAAAGTTCGTGGTAAATATGATTTTTACAAATCGCAATATGTATTTTTAAATAAGCAAGGTAAAGTATTATCAAGGCAAAATTTTTGGAAGAAAATAAAAAAATATGCATCTAGTGCGGATATAAGTTTAAATGTTACACCACATACTTTAAGACATAGTTTTGCGACGCACTTACTTGAAAATGGTAGCGATCTTCGCTTAGTTCAAGAAATTCTAGGGCATAGTAATATTACCACCACTCAAATTTACACCCATGTATCAAGTAAAAGAATTTTATCCGCATATGATTTGTTAATGAATAAAAAATAGTATATAATTAGTAAATGGAGTTGATTTTATGAAAAGATTTAAAAGAGTGTTCGTCATCGTTATGGATTCAGTAGGTATTGGAGCGATGAGCGATGCAGACAAATTTAACGATAAAGGAGCAAATACGCTCGTACACGTGAGTTTAGCTAATAATGGACTAAATATACCAAATATGAATAAACTTGGCTTAAATGACCTAGATTCAAATATTAAGGGCACATTTAAGGTGGATCATCCTAATTCTTACTGTTTGAAGCTTAATGAAGCAAGTAATGGTAAAGATACGATGACTGGACATTGGGAAATGATGGGCATTTTAACTTCTAAGCCATTTAAGACATTTACTGATACTGGTTTTCCTCAAGATTTAATTAATGAACTAGAAGAAAAAACTGGAAGAAAAATTGTAGGGAATTGTGCAGCTAGTGGAACCGAAATCATTAAACAATATGGTGAACATCAAATGAAAACTGGTGACTTAATCGTATATACTTCCAGTGATTCCGTTCTTCAAATTGCCGCGCACGAAGAAATTATTCCAGTAAGTCAATTATATCATTATTGTGAAATCGCTCGAGAGATTTGTTTAAGACCTGAGTACTTACTTGGTAGAATAATCGCTCGTCCATATGTAGGAACTAGTAAAGATAATTTTAAAAGAACATCTAATCGACACGACTATGCTTTATCTCCAACTGGAAGAACCTATATGGATATTTTAAAAGACAATAACTTTTCAACTATTTGCGTAGGGAAAATTAGCGACATTTTCAATGGCGTTGGAGTAGGTGAAAAAATTAAAACAGTATCTAATAAAGATGGCATGGAAAAAACAATTCAAGTTTTAGATAGAGATTTTACCGGCCTTTGCTTTGTCAATTTAGTGGAATTTGATTCTGAATATGGCCATCGAAGAAATCCAGTTGGTTATGCAAAATGCTTAGAAGAATTTGATGAGCAATTAGGTGAATTTATTTCAAAAATGAATGAAGACGACCTTTTGATGGTTACTGCAGATCACGGGAATGACCCTATACATTCAGGTAGCGATCACACTCGAGAGATGGTTCCTTTACTCATCTATTCTAAATCTTTAGAAAATGGAAGAGAAATTGAAACTAGAAACTCATTTGGCTATATTGGTAGAACTATAATTGAAAACTTCTCATTAAAACCAGAGAATCAAATTGGAGAAGTCATAAATGAGGTATTAAATGATGAAAAATAAAAAAAGTTTAGCTTTTTTGCTTACTTTATCTTCTGTTCTTCTTTTATCATCGTGCTCGCTTAATAATTTCTTTTTAAAAATTGATCCTTTAGAATATAAAGTTCTGGCTCAAAAAGGGTCTTCATCATTAGCCCTCAGCGCATACTATGAAGAAGAAAAACTGGAACTAACTGATGATGTAGATTTAATTGAAAGTACCTTTAAATCTTCAAATGTAGATAATGAGTATCAAGTAATCTTTTATGATGGCGTTAGAGGTTTAGATTTATGTGATGAGTATGATAATTATGCATATGTTGCTACATTATCTCTAGGAAATCAACAATTTATACCAATCAATTATGATTTTGATCCTTTAAGAAGCATAGTCAATATCAAAGAAGATGACCCATCATATAAATCAAATTTGAAAATATTTGCAAATAATGAAAAGGGAAGTTTAGGATATTCATTAAAAGCGATTTTACCATCAATAGAAAAAACGGGGAAGTTTACTTATGATGTTGTTTATGATGAAAGAAGTGATAAACAATTATATGATTATTTTTTAAACATGCCCAAGGTAGAATTTCAAAATTTTGTGAAAGAAAATTCCTATGATTATATCGTTATAAGCGAGCCTTTTGCAACAAGACTAATGACGCTAAAAAGTTCACCTCTATATAATCAAGAATATGATGAATATACAAAAGAAGGAGATAAAGTTCCTGAGAAAAATCCAGATTATCATTATTGCATGAGCTTGAAGCAACTATATCGAAAATTGTTTCCAAGCGACACTTCAAATTCTAAATATCGAGGAGTTCCTCAAACAGCGATATTTGTCAATAAATCATATTATTCAAACAACACAAAGAAAGTAAATAATTTCTTAAAAATTCTAAATAAACTGATATTTGATCAATATGTGAGTTATGTTAAATATACTAGATTAGACTTTTTTAATCTTTCTAGTGAATATAATGATCCAAATGAAGATATGAATTCAGAGCAAACCTTAAAAGCATTTGAATATCAATTTGATACGGTAGGTATTTCTTGGAACGAAGCATCAAGGTTACAGGCGTGGCATCCAATTGCTGGTGAATCAAGTAATTATAATAATTATATTAACAGATTAACGTATGTAAAATCGCTAGATGATTATTATACAAAAAGCCATATTTCTAATTACTATAATTTTATATCAAAAGATATTCCAAGCGATGATAATTTCATAGAAATAAAGTTTTAAAGTAGTAAATTAGTAGATTTTTAGTAGAAAGATAGCTAATATTAGCTATCTTTTTTATGTGGATAACTAATTGTATTTATATTTTTAATGTAAATTTACAAATCAAAATATCACCGAAATATTGGTGTATTTTCAAAAAAAGTTAACATAATAACAATTATGCGAAGTGATTTATTATATTTATATTTATATGATAAATTGACAATATATTTAAAAAAGCCTCCCCTTTTTGTCGAGAAGGCCATAATTATGACAAATAATCGATAGAATTTATTTGAGAAGTTCTAAAAGTACTAAAGCAGAATTAGTTGAAGAAGAAGCAAAATTATTATCATTATTTTCTTCATCTATCTTTTCAAATATTAAATCAGAGATCGATCTAATTACCACAAAAGGAATATTTAATAAGTAACATACTTGCCCTACTGCTGCAGCTTCCATTTCACAACTTAAGCAATCAGGCATTTGATAGACATTAGTTGATTTGTAATTTCCCTTATGGATAAATGAATCACCCGATAAGATTATTCCCCTCTTGATTGAATATTTTTCATCAATTTTTTTACTATTTATAAAATCGTTATCACATTCAAAATATCGAGGTGAACCAGGCATTTGACCAAGCTCATAATTTCCAAAGAAAGTGACGTCGACATCGTGGTAACCAACCTTTGTAGCGATAATTACATCATTAATTTTTAAAGATCTATCTACCCCACCAGAAGTCCCGATATTAAAGACTCTTTTAATCTTGTAATTAAGAGCAAGTCTACCTAAATAAAAGGCGGTATTAACTTTCCCGATTTTCCCTTTGACTAAAAGATATTTTTCATTTTTTAGAATGAATCTATACCCTTTAGAATCATCGACATCGATCTCTTGATACTCTTTTAAGTTATCTAATAAAGCTTGGACTTCAATATCCATGGCGGCGACAATTAAATTTAATTCTTCCATACTACTCCCCTAATGATTGTTCTAATAAATTTTCTAAATTGATTCTTATTCTTTCAGAAGGAGTAAATAGATGTACGATAATATCCCCTGCATCGATTAAGATCCACGAAGAATCTTTCTTTCCTTCGATATTTTTAATAGGTTCAGAAATATTATCTAAAACTTTAGATATTTCTTCAGCTATCGCTTGACCTTGCCTAGTATTTGAAATTGTTGCTATTATTACATTTGAGAAGAAAGGTGATCTTTCTTCTACATCAAGCGATACGATATCTTCCCCTTTTTTATCTTCTATCGCTTTTAAGATTAGGCTTAATTTAGTTTGATTCATGTTTGTCTCCTTCTAGATAATATTTGATACATTGATCAGTTAATTTATTATGATAAGATTTATTAGTTTGTTCAAAAAATTTGATATTTTCTTTTAAGACATCGATAAATCCAGTATTGATATCTTTTTTACATTCTTCAATTAACGAAGAAGAATCATACCCTCTTGTTGGCTCAATCTTATCGCTAGCGTATACTATTTTTTCATAGACACCCATATTCTCTCTTCCAGTTGCGTGATATTTAATTGAATCTAAAATTTCTTGATCTTTAATTTTAAAAGTTTCTCGAGCAATTTTTTCTGAATAAAATTGATGGTAGAGTACTCTAGGTATAGAATCCACTAAAGAGGGATAATTGTCTTTCACATATTGATATTGAAGGTTGAAATCTATCTCCTTACCTATATCGTGAAGTAAAGCGCTTAAATATGCTTTATGCCCATCTATATGATTACTTATAGCAATATCGTAAGCTAACGAACTAACTGATAAAGTGTGATTGAGTCTTTTTTCTGTCATATAAGAACTTAATGTATTATAAAAATATAATTTATTCTCTACTATATAATCTAAAACTTCTTTAGGACAATCCATATTATTTAAGTTTCTTAGAGCAGTTGAACTCATTGGACTAATTTCTTCTTCAATTAATTCTACGTGATACTTTTCAAGATTTTCTCTGTTAATAAGAAAATTAGGACGACTGATACAAACAAGTTGAACTAATCTAGTTAAATTATCGATTTCATACCATTTATCTAGCAACTCTAATTGATCGCTACCAAGAAGAAAGTAAAGCTTTGAATCATCATTCTCTTTAATTTTTAGAATTGAATCATAGGTGTAATTTACATCAGCTTGAGAATTATACTCTACTAGTGATATTTCAGCCCAAGAAATGCCTTTTAAAGCGATTTTAAGCATTTCTAAGCGATGATTATCCTCACTCTTAACATCTTTCCATCTTGGATGTTTTGCAATTAGGAAAATGACTTTATCGGCTTTTAGAATGTCTTTTGCTTTTTTAGCAATTTGTAGATGTCCATTATGAATCGGGTCAAAAGATCCCCCAAATATAATTTTACGCATCTTTATTTTGGAAGATGGATTTTTCCATCTTTTAAGTTCTTTCTAAATAAGGTAATTACATTACCAACAATTTGCACTACTTCACAATATAATCGATTTTTTAAAATTTGAGAAATTTCTTCTTTTTCTTCTTTAACGGAAGAATTGACACTTACTTTAATTAATTCATTTTTCTTTAATGCATTATCTAATAATTCAATAGTGTTGTCAGTGATATTATTCTTCCCTATTTGATATTTAGCTTCTAATGTATTCGCTAAAGATTTAAGATATTTTATTTGTTTACTATTTAACATACTATATTTTTGCCTCTCTAATTACGATGTTGACTCCTTGTGGTAGCCAAATGTCAACAACTTGCCCTTGCCCTTTTAAACAGATCCAACCTAAGCCAAGAATGACAATATCTACTTTATCTGTTGGTAGCACTACTTCATGCTTAATTAATGAAGCGGAAGAAGTAATTGAAGTGGACGTAGGTTTTATTTTTCCACTTGAAACAAGAGTATCAAATACTTTACTAGCTTTATCAAGTTTAGTGCGATGAAGCTCAACGTTATTTGAAACGTAGAAGGTAAACCCAGTTCTTGGACCTTTAACAAAATCAAAGCGAGCGATTCCTCCAAGTAGTATAGATTGCTTATCATTTAATTGGTAAGTTCTAGGCTTAATTTCACTTTTTGGAATTATGTATTTTAATACATTTTTTTCCATACATGAATACATTGAGTGATATGGAACTATACCTGGAGTATCATAAATTCTAGAACGATTATCAAGTGGAATAGTAATTGTGGCAACAGTAGTTCCTGGATAAGGCGAAGTAGAAATCAAATCTCTAGTTTCATTTTTAATGGTTTTTAATAAAGCGTTGATTAAAGAAGATTTACCAACTGAACTAGCCCCGACAATATAGATGTCTTTACCGCATCTTAAAGCGTTACAGGCTTCAATTATTTCATCGATGTTGTAGTTTCTAAAAGCGGAAGAACAAATAACATCTTTAATTTCTATTCCCTCTTGCTTAAACTTGCGATAGATAAATTCTCTTAATTTATTATCATCAACCGCTTTTGGAAGAATGTCTCTTTTATTTGCCACGACTAATATTGGACAATCTTTGATAAAAGGAAAAAGTTCGCTAATGAGGCTTGATTCAAAAGCAAAGCAATCTACTACGTAAACAATTAATGATTTATTTTTCATCAAATTTGAAAAAACCGCTTTATAATCTGGTTTAACTAATTCTTCTTCTCTATTTTCCCCATAATGTTGTAGACGATAGCATCTTTGACATAAGACGACATTACCATCTAAAGGTTTTGGGGTGTAGCCTGTTAAAGAAGGATCACTATTTTGTAGCTCGCAGCCACATCCATAACACGTCAATTTAATCTTGCTCATTTTTTACCTCCACTTTTAATAATTTCTTTTTTATCATTTTTCTAATTATTTTATCAAAAAATCGGTTTACTTTAGTAATTGGTAGATCTGTTTTTACTAAAGGTTCAGTTAAGACGATTCTTACTTTTAAAAATTTACTACAGATCACATCAGTTAATTCTTGATCTCCTATCATTAATATGTCTTTTTTATCAAATCGATTCTTTTTTATGAATTTATTAAGTTTATATGATAATGGCTTCTTTGAAGAATAATGGCATTCAACATTTAATTTACTTGCGTACTTATGTACTCTTTCTCCATGGTTATTAGAAGTGATGATAAATCTAATATTTAATTCTTTTAGTTTTTCAACTAGTTCAATAGCATTTTTTGTAGGTTCATTTTCATAAAATGCATCTAAAGTGTTATCTAAATCACAAAAAATAACTTTAATGTTTTCTTTTTGATAAAAATCAAGTGGAATATCGTAGATACTTTTTGCGTAATAAGTTGGAACAAATAGACTCATATCTTCACCCTTTTTTATTATATCCTATTTATTTATTGAAAATAAATAGTAGGATTTTGTTTTCTCTTTTTTCTAATCATAAATTATAAATAAAAAAATATCATTTAATAGGTGATTATATGTTACTTGAAATATTATTATCGATTTTTGATTGCTCATTTCTTCATGGATTTTTAAAAAATAGCGTTTATCCTGATAAATTAAGTCAAGAGGAAGAAGATCGGTATCTTGCTTTATTATTCAATCAAGATTATCACGATGAAGCTAGAAAAGAATTAATAATACATAATCTAAGATTAGTCGCTCACATTGCAAAAAAATATGAATCTAAAGATGAAAATTTTGAAGATCTCATATCTATTGGCACTATTGGACTAATTAAAGCAATCGATACTTATTCATTAGATAAGGAAGTAAAATTAGCCACCTATTCAGCAAGGTGCATCGAAAACGAAATTTTAATGGTACTTAGATCTAATAAAAAATATTCTAAAAATGTTTCCCTTAATGATTCAATTGGCATTGATAAAGATGGAAGTGAGATAAACTTGATTGATGTAATTCCTTATGAAGACACCCCAATAGATGAAAAAATTGAAAGAAAAAATCAGATTGAATCATTAAAGAAATATTTAAATGTTCTCGATGAACGCGAATATAAAATAATCTCTCTCCGATATGGTCTAAATAATGAAATAGAACATACTCAGAAAGAGATTAGTAGAAAGTATAATATTTCTCGAAGTTACGTTTCTCGAATTGAGAAAAGAGCTTTAATTAAGTTACTTAACGAATTTAAAAAGCACAATTAATCATCGTCGTCGATAAAATCGAATAATGATATCTTTTCAAAGTCTTCCTTCTTATCTTTCTTGACGACTTCAATTGGTTTTTCTACTACGACAGTTTTAAAATCTTCATCAATTCGATTGACATCAAAATGGTAAGAGTCGATAAAATTAAATGGACTATCGATTTCAAGATTAGTCTTTAAGAAGCTTTCAATTGGTTGAGGTTTGACATCATCTAAAGAAATAATCGATAAATTATTATTTTCAAGTAATGCATAAAGTTTTGTAATTTCATTATTTTTTAATGATTTTTCAACAAATATTGCTTCTTGAGGATAAGCTTTAAATGATTTAAATAATTGTTGTTTTGGGCCTAGTCTAGAAGTTTTTACAAGATGAGTGGAATCAACTATTCTTAAACCTTTGCAATTTGTTAAAAGAACAATTTTTGATCTTTCATCAGGATTAAATGTTAGCATAGAGACGATATTGACTTTTTCTTTTGAAGAAGACATCGCTTTAACTCCACCCGCTTTAATTCCAACTAGTGAAACGTCATTTTCATTAAAGAAAGAAGAATATCCATTTGATGAAACTAATAACAAATTAGTATTTCCATTTAATGGTTTAACATCAACTAATTCATCACCATCTAGTAATCTAAAGCATTTAATTGGTCGAGCGTACTTATTAACCTCTAATTCTTTTAAGCTTGATCGTTTGATTTGTCCAAGTTTAGTAACAAAGGCGATATTTACATCTTCTCTAAACTCGTGAACTAAAATTCCACAGACGATTTTTTCATTTGGATTAAGTTGACCAATTTGATTGATGTGTTGGCCTTCTTCTTTCCATTTATTATCGGCTAAATAATAAACTGGAATATTTAAGAAGTTACCAAAATTTGTGAATACCACGAGAAAATCAGTAGTATATGCTTTAGTTATACCTCTAAAGCAATCTCCTTGTTTAATACCTGGTAAATCAGAATTAGAAGAATTAAATGATTTTAATTGACTTCTTTTAAAGTATCCATCTTTAGTAAAGGCAATCATCACTTCATCTTTAGAGATTAATGCTCTCTTATCGACGTTAAATGAAGTTTCCCCATTTTCTTCAATCGTGGTTCTTCTTTCATCTCCATACTTATCTTTAATTTTATTTAAGTCACTCTTAATTAAATTATTCATTTTTGTTGGAGAACTTAATAAAGCTTCAAGATCTTCAATTTGCTCTTCTAAAGATTTCTTTTCATTAACTAAAGTTGTTACATCTAAGTTAGTTAATCGATATAGTTGAAGCATTAAAATTGCTTCTGCTTGCACTTCTGTAAAATTTAATTCACTAACTAATCGTTCTTTTGCGTTAGCTTTATCTTTACTACTTCTAATTAAAGTGACGACTTGATCCATGATAGAAACTGCACGGATTAATCCATCGACGATATGAAGTCTTGCTTTAGCTTTCTTTAAATCGTAATTTGAGCGTCTTGTTATAACTTCTATTTGATGCTCAATATAGCAATCGATTACTTCTAAAAGTGAACAGACTTTTGGATGATAGTGATCGATTACTAACATATTGTATTTAATAGTATTTGATAAAGCGTTCTTAGAAAATAAGAAATTTAAGATATTTTCAGGATTAGAATCTTTTTTGATATCGATGACGATCTTTAGTCCATCCATACCTGTTTCATCTCTAACCTCTAAAATAGCATCTAATTTATTAGCAAATCGAACACGGTCGATGTTGTTGACAAATTCAGATTTATCTTTCCCATAAGGAATTTCATCAATGATGATTTGATTGACATTTTTTCCTTCTTCGATACGTGTTTTTGAGTATAGTTTAAAAGAACCAGAACCTTTTTCATAAAGTTCTTTTAATGAATTACCATCTTTAATAATTCCTCCAGTTGGAAAATCTGGACCTTTAATAAATTGTAATAAATCCTCAACTTTAGCGTTTTTATGCCCAATTCGATAATTAATCGCATCGATTACTTCATTTAAATTATGTGGAGGTATATCTGTAGATGCACCTACGGCAATACCACTGGACCCATTAACTAATAAGTTTGGAAATCTAGAAGGAAGAACAGTAGGTTCAAATTCTTGATCGTCGAAGTTTAACTCCATATCGACGACATCTTTATTTAAATCTTGGACTAATAAATCGCTTAATTCAGATAATCTAGCTTCGGTATAACGATAAGCAGCAGGCCCATCTCCATCGATTGAACCATTATTTCCTTGGAAAGAAATCAAAGGATAACGCATTTTCCAATCTTGAGATAATCTAACCATTGCTTCATAAACGGAAGCATCTCCATGTGGATGGAATCTACCAATAACTGTTCCTACAGTTCTTGCACACTTTCTAGTTGGCTTACTTGAAACATTCCCTTCAAGAGTCATGGTATAGATAATTCTTCTTTGAACAGGCTTTAATCCATCTCTAACATCTGGAACTGCTCTTTCTTGAAGAACGTATTTAGAGTATCTTCCAAAACCTTGACTCATCACTTCATCGATTGGAGTTTCAATAATTGTTTGTTCTATCTCTTCTTCAACTTGTACATTTTTCTTACTCACGGCTCTTCACCTCCTCAACAAAGAAATCTCCCTTATTAGAGAAATCGACATTTTCTCTAATCCAGTCATTTCTTGGAGCGGGATTCTTTCCCATGAATAATTCGACCATTTCTCCCGCGATATGATCATCTAAAATCGATAATTTTAAAAGTTTTCTTGTTCTTGGGTCCATAGTTGTTCTCCAAAGTTGGTCAGCATCCATTTCACCAAGTCCTTTATAACGAGAAACTACATAACCAGAACCGATTTTCTTTTTTGCTTCTTCGAGTTCTTGTTCATTCCAAGCAAATTCTTCAACGGTTTTTCCTTTAACCATCTTCATAACTCGATAAAGAGGAGGACAAGCAACATAGACGTGACCTTGTTCTATTAAAGGTTTCATTTTCTTATAAAAGAAATTAATTAAAAGATTTTGAATGTGTGCCCCATCTGTATCAGCATCGGTCATGATGATTACTTTATCATAATGTAAATTTCTAATGTTGAAATCTTTCCCTGTGCCAGTACCAATTGTAAAGGCAAGAGTAGATAATTCTTCATTTTTCATAAATGCATCTTCTGCATCATTAGAAATATTTTTTGGTTTCCCTCTTAAAGGTAGAAGGCCTTGATATTTTTTATCACGACATTTTTTTGCACTACCCCCAGCAGAATCACCTTCTACGATAAATAATTCGCACTTAGAATATTCTTTTGATTGAGGTGGAACAAGCTTCCCAGAAAGCATTAATGTAGATTTTTCAAGATCTTTTGGAGCTTTATTTCTTACTTCCTCTTTAGCGCTTCGAGCAGCAAGCCTAGCTTTTTGAGCTTCTAAGATACGATTAAAAATCTTATTTGCGTATTCTTTGTTTTCAATTAAATATCTAGTTACATTGGCATAAACTAAATTATCCACGACAGTTGCAGCTTCTGGCGTACCAAGTTTTTCTTTAGTTTGACCTTCAAATTGAATTTTACCTTCAGGAATTCTTACCGATACGACACAAGATAGTCCCTCTCTAATATCGCTACCTTCTAATTTTTGATTAGATTTAATTAAATTGTTTTTAGAAGCGAATTCATTAAATGCTTTAGTTAAGCCAGAACGATACCCACGAACGTGACTTCCTTCTTCAAAGGTAAAAACGCTATTTGCAAAAGAATACACTACTTCGGTATAGACATCACTTAAAAATTGGAAAGCAAATTCCGCTTTAATTTCATTTTTATCATCAGAAAAATAGACGATTGGATTAACAGCAGTATGATTCTTATTCTTATTTTCAAGATATTCTTTTATTCCTTCAGTATATAAAAACTCTTGCTTTTTGTTAGTTCTTTCATCAATTAATATAAATTTAACTCCATTACATTGACATGCGGAATTATTTAAACGTTCTGCAATCAAATCGAATCTAAATTCTGGTTCAGGCAACATTTTTTTATCAGGCTTAAAAGTGACGATACTTCCTCTTTTTGTAGTTTCGCCAACATAAGTGGTAGGAACATCTTTATTTCCCCCATTTTTATATGAAGCAAAATATTCTTTTCCATCTTTATAAACGGTAACTTTTAGCCATTCAGATAACGCATTAGCGCACGCCGAACCAACGCCATGAAGCCCAGCAGAAGTCTTATAGTTAGAAGCATCGAATTTTCCTCCACCATGCAAAGTGCAAAAAACGATATCTAAGCCTTCCATTTTTTCTTTTTCATTATAATCGCATGGGATACCTCTTCCTTCATCTTGAACGGAAATTGAGCCATCCTTATGAATAGTTACTGTTATTTTTTTACCAAATCCTGCAATTGCCTCGTCTATAGCGTTATCGACAATTTCCCATACTAAATGATGGGTTCCACGCCAATCGGTTGAACCAATATACATACCTGGTCTTTTTTTTACTGGTTCTAATCCTTTTAATATTTTTAAAGACGAAGCATCATATGATCCTTTTTTTTCTGCCATAATTGTACTTCCTCTCTTGCAACAAAAGAATTATAGCAAAAAAAACTTTATAAATCTATAATTATAATTTATTATAATTAGGTATGTGAGGTCGAAATTATGGCAATATTTTTAATTGTATTATCTTGTATCGTTTTAGGATATTTATTTGGGTCAATTCCTAGTTCAGTGATTATCGGAAAGGTATTTTTTCACAAAGATGTTAGAGATTATGGTTCTAAAAATGCCGGAGGAACTAACGCTGGCAGAGTCTTTGGTAAAAAGGTAGGTTTAATTGTCATTTTTCTAGATATTTTAAAAACTATTATTCCAATATATGCTGCCTATTGCGTTTTAGCCTATACTTCTTTAAATCAATACTCTATGCAGGAACTAGGATATATTATCACAGCATTTAGCTGCTTAATTGGGCATTGCTTTCCTATCTTTGCTCAATTTAAAGGAGGAAAAGCTGTTTCATCTTTTGCCGCTATATGCATAGCAACTAATTGGTTAATTACTCTAGTTGGTTTATTCGTATTCCTATTAATTCTAAAACTAAAAAAATATGTTTCTCTTTCTTCAATCTTGACATCGATTTTCTTAACTCTCTTTAGCTTATTAGATATTTATGTATTTAATGGGTTAGGAATGTGGTTATTCCCTTCTAGCATCTATTATTTTGTCTTATTATTATGTTCAACCATTTTATTAATAATAAGACATCACGCTAATATTTCACGATTAGTCCATCATGAAGAAAGAAAGATCACTTGGATGAAATAACTAAAATACTACTAATTTTCTACTATTAGTAAATATTCAGTAGTAATTTAGTAGATTTAATTATTAAAATAAAAAGTCGAATTAACGACTTTTTTTATTTGTATTGATTCATGCTCTTCATTACTTGTTTAATTTGTGCTTCAGAAGGTTTTCTTCCCATTTGTAAGAACATTGCTCTAATCATTTTCTCATTGATTGGAGGATTTTTTTCTAATTGCTTTTGGAAAATCTTTCTAGTGACGAAAAATCCAATTACTAAGCCAGCAAGAAGGGCTAAAACTAAATATAAAATAAATAGTCCAATATTTAAACTCATCATATCTTATCACCTCAACAAATCAATCTTAAAAGATTTGTGGTAATAATTCAACATTTTTTCTCTACTCTTGAAATTCTACGATAAAGGTTGAAACTTCCTTATCTAACATCGTTTGAACTTGATACATAATTTTATCTACCTCTAATAGATCTTTTGTAGAGGAATAGACAACCACCTTGATGTAATCATCACCTTCTACTTCAGCGTAGCATGAAGTATAGCCTAAGTTTTTTACGCATTCTTCAATTTGATTTTCTTCATCGATAATTTTATTTCTATTTGAGATATTGATGAATGCTTCTTCTATCGTATATTCATTATTGACTCCCTTATATACATCGATCATCTCGTCGATATAATCTTGATGCTCCTTAGCTCTATTCATTTCTAGAGTTTCAAAATATAAGGTTGTCGCATCTTTTATAGTCAAGTTGACGCTTTCTTGATTTGCGCTTAATTGTTTTGATGGAGATGGCATCATCACATAATAAACAGATAGAACTAACACTAAACTAAATAATGATAAAAAAGCAACTAATTGACGATTCATAATTTCTCCCCTTTTAAGTTATATTCTTCATAATGCAAAAATATAACTAGCAATAGGATATCATATTTAATTTAAAAAAATTGTCAGATGAAATATAAGTAAAAAAAACACCTCATTGAGGTGTAGTAGTTAAGCTCTAGAATCGTAAGATCCATCATTTGTGAAAACCACGATTGATTCACCATTTTCTACAAATAGAGGTACTCTTACTTTTAAACCAGTTTCTAGATAAGCATCTTTCATTGCTTTATTGACTGTATCTCCACGAACTGCTGGTTCACATTCAACGATCTTTAATGTGACTTTTGCAGGTAGTTCGATACCGATAATTTCATTTTCGTACATAGTAATTGTAACCGTTGCTTCTGGAACTAAGAAATTACTTTCCCATTCTAAGCGAGCTTTATCAATTGAAATTTGATCGTAAGTTTCCATGTCCATGAAAACGTATCCAGTTCCATCATCATAAAGATATTGCATTTGCTTTTTATCTAAACGAAGTAGTTCAACTTTATCTCCACCGATAAAGGAAAGATCTAAAACACCTCCGGTTTTAACATTTTTAGCTTTAACTTTGACTTTCATTTTAGCCATTGCCGTCTTATTTAAGTCAATATCGATACATGTGTAAATATTACCTTCTGATTCAAATGTATTTCCTGGTCTAATTTCTGTAACGTTAATCATTATTCTTCCTCCTAAATCTTTATTATTTTACAACATTTAGGTAAATTATGGAATAAAAAAATTGATATGTTGATAAAATTACCATAAAAAGTAATGAAAAGATACTTTGAATGTCTAAAAATATCTTATCATAAATTCTTAAAATTAAGTTGATAGCAATAAATAGTTCTATGCTTATTAATAAAATTAAATATGAATTTTTAAATCTCAATTTTGTTTTATAAAATATAAATGAAATAACAAATAAGATAAAACTAACGCTAAAAAAGATAATTAAATAATTAGCTATATTGTTTTCAATTAGTCTAAATGATGAAAAAGAATAATTGGTAAAATTTAAATAAAATAATAATTGATTAATAAAAACGATAATAAAGCTTGTAGATAAGCTGATAAAAAAAAGATTAAGCATCATGTCACCTAATCTTATTATTTATCTATTTTTAAATTTTTAATGAAAATATGGATTAATTTTATATAATTCTTCTATTTTAAATATTTTTTCATGACCTGGATAAATAGTAATATCATTATTTAGTCTTAATTTTTTTAATTTATCAATTGAACTTAATAACTCAAATTCACTACCAGTAGGTAAGTCAGTTCTTCCAACGCTTGCTTGAAAGATAAAATCTCCAACAAACATTGATTTCTCTTTTCTAAAAAGATAAGAGCAAGAACCTTTCGTATGACCAGGAGTATGAATCACTTCAAAGCTAATGCCATGAATTGTTATTTTTCCTTCATTTAAAGGTAAATAGTTTTTTGAAAAATCGATCATTTGGCGACTAATAGATTTTGTTAAATTAAGTTTAGAGGAAAATAATAATTCTTCTTCTAAGTAGAAACTATAAATATCAATATCTTTATATACTTCTAGTAGCTGATTAATGCCAAGAATGTGATCAAAATGCCCGTGAGTAATCAAAATAAAGTCTAAACCACCGATACTATCTAAATAATTCAATATTTCTTTATTACAAAATCCAGGGTCGACAATAAAATTAGTTTGATCGATAGAAACTACATAAAGTGAACAAGAAAATTCTTTATTATTAATAAATCTTTTTATAACCATATAACTAAAAAAAGAGCAAAAGCTCTTATTTCTTTTCTTTATGTAGCGTCATCTTATTGCATCTTGGGCAATATTTCTTGATTTCCATTCTTTCTGGGTGACTACGTTTATTTTTAGAGCCAATGTAGTTTTCTTCACCGCAAACAGTACATTTTATAATAATATTATCGCGTGGCATATGTGCACCTCCATCTTTACCTTGTTTATCTTATCATATCGATAAATAAATTACTACAAAAATTATTAGTAAATATTTGTTTTTTTTAGTTATTTTATCTATTTTTATATATAATATTGTTGTTATTAATAGAGGAAGCAAAATGATTAGAGAACACACTAAGCAAATTAAAGTAGGAAATATTATTATTGGAGGGCAAAATAAGGTTGTCATTCAATCGATGTGCAACATCAAAACTGAAAAAGTTGATGAAGTAGTTAAACAAATCTTAGAAATGGAAGAAGAAGGTCTAGAATTAATCAGAGTTTCTGTTCTTGATTTTAAAGATGCTGAAGCCATAAAAGAAATAAAAAAAAGAATTCATATACCTCTAGTATGTGACATCCATTACGATTATCGCTTAGCTTTAAAAGCCATCGAATCAGGGGCCGATAAAATAAGATTAAATCCTGGCAATTTAAAAAATGAAGACCAAATTAATCAAATCATAGATTGTTGTAAAAAATATAATGTTCCAATAAGAATTGGTGTGAATTCCGGTTCAGTGGATCCAGAACTCGTTAAGCAAAATAATAATAAAGTCGATGTTGACTTAATGTTAAAATCTTTAGATCGTTACATTGAAATTTTTGAAAAACATAACTTTTATAATCTCGTTCTAGCTTTAAAATCAAGTAATCCTCTCACTACTTTAGAAGCTTATAGAAAAGCTAGCAAAAGATATTCATACCCTCTTCACATCGGCGTTACTGAGACTTCTTATAAAGACATTGGTTTGATTCGTTCATGTGTGGGCCTTGTTCCTTTACTTCTTGAAGGAATTGGTGACACCATAAGGATTTCTCTTTCAGATGAACCTATCGAAGAAGTTAGAGCGTGCAAAAGGCTGCTCCACGAATTAAATCTTTATCCAAATTATTACACTTTAATTTCTTGTCCGATGTGTGGAAGGGCTAATGCAAATATCATGGAACTTTCTAGAAAAGTAGATTCTTACCTACAAAAGAAAAATTATCATATAACGGTAGCAATTATGGGTTGTGTAGTCAATGGAGTCGGGGAAGGAAAAAATGCCGATATCGGCTTTGCTTTTAATAATTCAACTACTTGTTCAGTATTTGTTAAAGGTAAAATCATTGGTACTTGCCATCCTAGTGAAGTAATTTCATATTTAGAAAAATACTTAGATGAATTTAAATTATAATTTATAATTTTATTCATATATTTATATAGGTGATTGAATTGAATTTCTATTCTCTTCTTTTCTCTACATTAACTAAAAATTCACTTTTTAATTTTTTTTATAAACAAAATGTAATATTGACTGAAGAAGAAAATGAAGCTTTATTTAATCAAATTAAAAAAAATAAAAATGATATCACCTTAAAAAATTATAAAAAATATTTGTATGATCCATTATTAAATATTCGTTTTGAGAAAAAACAAAGTATTGAAAAAGCTCTAGAAAAATTTATCTAGAGCTCTTTTTCTTCTCTTTAATATTTTTTTGGATGATTTTCTTTTTATGATTGGCTTTTGCTTTTTCGATAGCTTTTTTAATCTTCTTTTTATATCCAGGTTTAACTTTATTAGTTTTTACCTTGTGTACTTCCTTTCGAATTTCTTTTTCTAACTCTTCATTTTTATTTTTTTTCTTTCCTTCTAAAGTATCGACTTTCTTTAAAGTATCTGGTCGAAGTACATAATAGTCGAAAGAAATTTTATTATCCAAATTCTTTTTGATAAAGTTTAAGTCTTCGTCGTTATAGAAAATGTAGGAATCTCCTTTTTTATTATTTCTACCGGTTCTTCCCGCTCGATGAAGATAATAATCAAGATCTTTAGGTAAATCTAAGGAAATTACGCAAGTTACATCTTCTAAATCCAAACCTCTAGAAACCATATCAGAGCATACTACTACATTAAAGTCACTTTGTTTGATTCTTCTTAAATTAATTTTATTTTCTCTAGACTCCATGTTTCCGCTTAAAATTGTGCATCTTAGTGACTTTTCATTTAGTTCATGAAAAATCTTCTCTACTTTAGTTTTTTCAGAAGCAAAAATTAAGGTAAAGTATGGTTTTTGAATATTTAAGAAATCAATGATTGAAGAAGTCAAATCCTTATGTTTGATATTTACTAAGTGATGAGAAACATTTTTATTAACTTTAATCTTTTTATCTACATCGATTATTTCTTCGGCATTAATAAATTTATAGGTATCTGCGATAAGATGATTTTTCATCGTCGCTGTAAAAATTAGCCTTTGCTTAGGTTTTATTTTTTCTTGCAAGGAAATAATATCTTCGACATAAGATTCATCAAGAAGCATATCCGCTTCATCTAAAACCATGGTTTTAATTTGTGAAGTATCAATCTTATTATTGATTAATAGATCAACTAGTCTTCCTGGAGTTCCAATGACTAGTTTTGGCATTTGCTTACCATATTCTAGTTCTTTAACATTTTTATTTTTATCTTCATTTGAGGTAAACACTTTGCATGATAAACCATCAATTCTATCGCAAATGCTTTTAGCAAAATCATAAGTTTGACTTGCCAAAATACTTGTTGGCGAAATTACTACTACTTGTATAGCATTAATATCTCGATCAATAGAATTTAAAGTTGGTATTAAAAATGCATGGGTTTTACCAGAACCTGTTTCACTCTTACAAATTAAAGATTTACCTTTTAAGATTTTAGCAAGAGTTTCTTCTTGAATTTTTGTTAGATTGATATAACCTAGTGAATTAACTACTTCTAAAAGGTCTTTTTTTAAATTATATGAAGAAAATTTCATACTTATTTATTCCTATATTCGTCTTTAACTTGAATTCCTAAATCGTCAAGTTGAGCTTCATCCACTTGTAAAGGTGCGTTTGACATTGGACAAACTGCAGATAGATTTTTAGGGAAAGCGATGACATCCCTAATGTTATCAGTACCTCCTAGAATCATCGCCCAACGATCTAGTCCTAGAGCTAATCCGCCATGAGGAGGAGTTCCATATTTTAAAGAATTGACAAAGAAACCAAATTTTCTTTGAATATCTTCTTCGCTGAAACCAAGTAACTCAAATATTTCTTTTTGAAGATTTTGATCGTAAATTCTTAAAGATCCTCCACCTGCTTCATAGCCATTTACTACTATATCATATGCGGCTGCATAAACTTGTTCAGGATGGTCTTTAAGTTTAGAAATATCTTCTTCTTTTGGTTGAGTAAATGGATGATGGCAAGGAGTAATCTCTTTTGTATCTTCATTGTAATCAAATAATGGAAAGTCAACAACCCAAAGGAAATCAAAAGTGTTTGGTTTAATTAATCCCATTTCTTTTGCATAACTTGTTCTTAAAGCGCCTAGAGATGGACACACTTTCATTTTGTTTCCACCGGCGATAATAACTAGATCATCTTCTTTTAAATTTAATCTTTCAATCAATTGATTTTTTTGTTCTTCATTAAAGAATTTTAAAAATGATCCTTCTAATTGTCCATTAATATACTTTAAGACTGTTAAACCATTTAAACCAAACTTTTTCGCATGTAAATTTAAAGAATCTATCACTTTTCTAGTCGTAATTGAAGCGTGAGAATCAACCACTAAAGCTTTAATTACCTTAACATTTTTAAATGCTTCAAAAGTAGTATTTACTAAAATGTCTTTAACGTCGATTAATTTCATATCGAAGCGAGTGTCAGGTTTATCTGAACCGTAGGTGTCGATACAATAATCGTATTTTAATCTTCTAAATGGAATTTTGATATCGATTCCTTTAACATCTTTCATAATCTTTTGAATTAATTGTTCAGTTAAAGTTAAGATTTCATCTTCACTTAAAAAACTTGTTTCAATATCAATTTGAGTAAAATCAGGTTGTCTATCAGCGCGCAAGTCTTCATCTCTAAAGCAGCGAGCTACTTGATAATATCTTTCTAGTCCTGCGACCATGAGCATCTGTTTAAATAGTTGAGGAGATTGTGGCAAAGCATAAAATGATCCTTTTCTAGTTCTAGAAGGGACTAAATAGTCTCTTGCTCCTTCTGGAGTGGATAAAGTTAATATTGGTGTTTCAACTTCAATAAAATCGTGAGAATCTAAAAATTCGTGGCAAGCTTTAACAATCTTTGCTCTAGTTTTTAGATAATTTTGCATCACTGGTCGACGTAAATCTAGATAACGATATTTTAATCTAGTATCTTCTAATGCATCAGTTTCATCGGCGATGATAAATGGAGGTTGTTCACTAGTATTAACAATTTTTACTTCGATAGCAACTACTTCGATCTCTCCAGTAGGAAGTTTCATATTTGGAACATCCTTTTTTGAAACAATTCCTTTTACCTGAATGATATATTCAGACTTAATCTCTTTTGCAATAGGAAATTTTGATTCTTCTAATAGTACTTGAGTATAACCATAACGATCTCTTAAATCAATAAAGACTAAAGAGCCTAAACTTCTTTTTTTGCTTACCCAGCCCACTAAAGTGACTTCTTTATTGACGTCGGATAATCTTAATTCCCCATTATTGTGTGTACGATACATAATTACTCCCCTTTCATTAATTTTAAAGTATCAATTAATTTATCAAGTGATACTTCGATTTGTTCTTGTTTTTGTAAATCTTTTAATTGTATTACGTTTCTATTTCTTTCATCATCGCCAAGAATTAAGGCAAATCTAGCATTTTTTCTATTTGCGATTTTAAAACTAGCTCCAAGCGACTTATTTTCAAAACTCATGTCGGAAGAAAACCCGTTTTCTCTTAGCTTTAAGCATAGTGAGAATAAATACGGAATATTATTTTCTCCAAGAGCCATTAAATAGCAATCTAAATTAACTTTAGAATAAGAATCTGGATCGATTTCTTTTAAAAGAATATTTAATCTTTCAATTCCAAAGGCTAATCCGACGCTGGAAAGAGATGGCCCACCTACTTCTTTAACTAGATTATCGTAATGGCCTCCGGCACCAATAGCTCCAAGAGAAGTACCATCTTCAAGGATGTAGTGATATTCAAATACTACGTGAGAATAATAATCTAACCCTCTAACTAAAGAATAGTCGATTTGATATTCAACACCATTTTCATCTAGTACTTTTAGAATATTTGAGAAATAAACTTTACTTGCTTCACTTAAATAATCTTGAATTTTAGGTGCATCTTTAATAATTTCTTGATCTTCTTTTACTTTGCAATCAAGAATTCTCAAAGGATTAGTTTCAAATCTTTTCTTGCAATCTGGGCACATTGATTCAATCTTATCTTTAAAGAAATCTTTAAGTGCATTTCGATAGTTATTTCTACTTTCTTCATCGCCTAATGAATTAATTTTTAAAATGACGTGAGGAAATCCTAATTTCCTAAGGGCTTTGTAACCAAAAATAATTGTTTCAGCATCATTAAGATAACTAGAGATACCAACATTCTCAATTCCGAATTGTTTAAATTCACGATATCTTCCCGCTTGAGGTCTTTCGTATCTAAAAGCAGAACCAAAGTAAGATAACTTTAATGGTAGGTCTCTAGTAGCGTAAAGTTTGTTTGTGACTATCGCTCTCATTACTCCAGCGGTTAATTCTGGACGTAAGCAAATATCGCGACCTGATTTATCTAAAAAATTAAACATTTCCTTGGTGACGATGTCGCTTGAATCTCCTGCTGAACGAGCAAAAAGAGATGTAGATTCATATGTTGGAATATGAATTGGAGTAAAACCATATATAGATGACAAACTCTTTAGTTCATCAACTATTTTTTCAATGTTTAACGCATCTTCATAATATGCATCATATGTTCCTCTTTGAGGTTGATAATTAGCCATATTGTTCTCCTTTTAATAAAAAAAGTACCTCTAAGGGTGCTTGCGCACGGTACCACCTTAGTTCACTTGATATAAGTGCACTTTAAGTTTTAACGTAACAACCGGATCCGCTAGTAAGTTCACGGATCGTTCTCCATAGTGTCAAGAAATAAATCTCGATGAGTTTTTTCACCAGCCAAACTCTCTCTATAATCTACAAATATTTCCCTCTATTTCAACGAACAAGTAAATTATATTAATAATTTATTCAAAAAACAATCATTTAAATCTTTTTTGACTTATTTGATCTTTTTTATGTCAAAGAAATCTAAAAACTCTTTGGGAGTCTCAGCGATAAATTTAAAATGTTTATTTTTTAAAGGATGATCAAATTCTAACACTCTAGCGTGTAATCCTAATCTATTAATCGGATTTAGATTTGAACCATATTTATCGTCACCAACAACATTATGGCCTAAATCTTTCATATGTACTCTAATTTGATTTTTTCTACCGGTGTCAATTTTAACTTTTAGTAATGAACAAGTATCATTTTCATTGATCACTTGATAATGAGTAATCGCTTTTTGACCATCGTTAGGTTTATGAGAAGAAAACATTAAATTAGTTTTAGTTGGTAATAAATAAGAAATTCTAGTTCCTTCTTTCTTATCAAATTTTCCTTCACATATTGCTATGTATTCTCTTAATTTAACAAGATCGTTCCATTTATCTTGCAATGCATTTTTTAATTCTTCACTTTTAGAAAAAATCAAAACTCCCGAGGTTTCTTTATCAAGGCGATGAACGACAAAAACTCGATTCTTTTTATTAGCCTCTTGAACATAATCCATCATGAGGCGATATGCTGTTTCTTCTTTTTCTTTATCAGTAGCAATCGATAATAAGCCTGCAGGTTTATTTATAGCGATCAACTCGTCATCTTCATATAAAATTTTAAGTTTTGAAACTCTTTTTCCATCTTTTCTTACTTTATAAGGCGAAAGAGAGACAATGTCATCTTTAGCAAGTAGAAAATTAAATTGTCTTACTGCTGCTCCATTAACTAGAACTTGTTGATTAGATAAAAGTTTTTTTAAATTATTTCTTGATAAAGAAGGAAAATTATTAAGTAAAAAGACTAAAAGTTCTTCACTTTTATTTACTTTTATTTCTTTAAATATCTTTTGATTTGGAAGATTATTACTTCTAGAACTTTTTTGAAAATTTTTTTTCATTAATGAGTTAACCTTTCTACCGAATAGACATTAGAAATATTCATTAATTGATTTCTAATATTAATAAAACTATCAATATTATTGACATTAATTGTAATTTGTATTGAGACAGTTCCGGTGTCTGGATGTAATTTAGTAATTAATTTTGAGCAAGTAATCTTGTTTTGAGCAAGTAAATTTAATACATCAATAATTAAATTGTCGCGATCAGTTGCTTTAATTTGAATATCGACAGGACAAGAACTTGCTTGATAGTTTGGATTCCATTCTACATCGATGAGTCGAGATTTGTCTTTCTGAACGTTTGGACAATCGATTCGATGGACTTTAATTCCTTTCCCTTGAGTAATATAACCGATGATTCTATCTCCTGGTAAAGGTGAACAACACGAGCTTAAATTGCATAAAATATTTGATTCACCTTTAACAAGCACTGCTTGATTTGCAAGTTGGTTTTTCTTTTTATTGACGCTCTTTTTAATAACGCTGTCAACGTAAGACTCTCTTTTTAATTTCAAATAAGTAGTAACTTGAGAAGGTTGAATAAGTTTTGTAGCTATTCCAATAAACAAATCATCTATCGACTCAACATTAAAATGCTCTAAGACTTCGCTAGTTAGATAAGTCATCATCTTTTGCTCATTAATTCCGTAATCTTTAAATAATTCAACAAGAGGTTCTCTTCCTTTTTGAATATTAGTATCACGTAAAAAATCAGCATTCTTTTTCATTAAGAATTTCCTAATATGAGATTTTGCTTGATTGGTTTTTACAATTTTTAGCCATCCTTCATTAGGACCTTTACTTGACGGATTAGTTTTAATTTCCACTACATCGCCAGTTTTTAATTCAGTATTTAATGGAACTAAAAGATTATTAACCATCGCTCCAATAGCTTGATCGCCCACTTTTGAATGAATCTTGTAAGCAAAATCTAAAGGAGTCGCTCCTGTTGGAAGATCGATAACTTTTCCATGAGGGGTGAAACAATAGATATTTTGGCCAAAAATTTCTTTTTGTAAAGTATTCATGTATTCCATAGCTGATTCATCTTCGTTTGATATAGAAACAAAATCAGAGAACCAGTGAAGCTTTTCCATAATTTCTTTTTGCTCAGTTTTAGGGTCGTAAGCTTTACCTTCTTTATATCTCCAATGGGCAGCAACCCCACCTTCGGCGACTTCATCCATTTGCTTAGTGCGGATTTGTACTTCCAAGATAGTGGAGTCCCTATCGATGATGGTGGTATGTAACGATTGATACATATTAGCTTTAGGAACCGCGATATAATCTTTAAAACGCCCTGGTAAAGGACGATATTCACTATGGATCAATCCTAAAATTTCATAGCAATTGATCTCTGTTTCAGTGATAATTCTTAAAGCGATAATATCGTAAATTTGGTCTAATGTTTTTTCTTTATTTACTATTTTTCGATAAATAGAAGAAGGATGTTTGATTCTAGAAGATATTTCAAAAGGAATTTTTGTAGGTATTAATAAGTCAGCAATTTTCTTTTGAAGATGCTTAATTGATTCTTCTCGATATTTCATATTATGGTCCAAGTAATCCATAATATCTTGATATTCTTTTGGGTGAAGGTACATTAAGCATAGATCTTCAAGTTCACCTTTAATGCTATTTAAACCAAGTCGATCGGCAATTGGAACATAAACATCCATGGTTTCTTGAGAGATAGATATCTTTTTTTCTTGAGTTTGAAACTCTAATGTTCTCATATTGTGAAGCCTATCAGCTAGTTTGATGATGATGACGCGAACATCTTTTGCCATTCCTAAGAAAATTTTACGATGACCTTCGGCAACGAAGTCTTTATCGTGACGACGATTATGAGACAAAGCTTTAATTTTCGTCAAGCAAAAAACAATTTCAGCGATATCTTCGCCAAATTTACTAGTTATCTCTTCTTTCGTAACATCACAATCTTCGATTGTATCATGTAAAAAACCGGCAGCAATAGTAGAAGGACCCGCTTGAAGATTTGCAAGAATATAAGCAACTTCAATTAAATGAACAATGTAAGGATCACCAGATTTTCGAAATTGTCCTGCATGCTTTTCTTCAGCAAATAAGTATGCATTATGAATTAATTCAACGTCTTCTTTTTTGTGAATATAACGAGAGAAGATATCTTCAACATCTTGATATGTGTGAAATTTTCTCTCTTCCATCTTTTATTCCTCTACATCAACTTTTAATAAACAATGTAAATTATATTTTTCTAAATTTTTCATTCCTGGTAAGCTAGTTAAACCGATTAAAGCAATCATGCCGACAACTTCTCCACCTAATTTGTGAATTAGTTCAGCTGCAGCATTTAAAGTACCACCAATAGCAACTAAATCATCGATAATAACTACTCTTTGACCTTTTTTTATTGCATCTTTATGCATGTATAAAGTGTCAGTACCATATTCTAGATCATAGGTATGAGAAATGGTTTCTCTTGGTAGTTTACCCTTTTTTCTAACTGGAACAAATCCTTTATGAATTTTTGAAGCTACTGGGCAAGCAAAGATAAATCCTCTTGATTCTGGACCCACGATGACGTCGGCATTCATTTCCTTTGCAATTTTTGCCATTTCATCGATACAATAAGAAAAAGCTTCCCCATCTTGTAATAGTGGAGTTATATCTTGAAATTGAACTCCTTTTTTTGGCCAATCAGGCACAACAGCAATATAATCTAATAAATTCATACTAATACCTCTTCCTAGTAAATGATAAATCAATATATTTCTAACTTAAAGTAAAAATATTCAAATTGCCATTTTTTATTTATTTCATATAAATAAATAGGTGACATTTATGAGAAATATGTTTTATTTTAATACTCCTCCGATGTATAGAAATATTCCAAATAGTTTTTATTCTTACTATCCAAGAATAAATCGTGGTTTAATGTCTTCGAGACTAAATTTTCAAAGTATGATTCAAACCGCGCAAAAAGGGATAAATACCATCAATCAAATCATTCCATTATACAAACAAGTAAAGCCTATTTATTCACAAGCGAAGAATTCTTTTAATTCATTAAAAAAGTATTTTGTAAAAAAACCGACTAAACCTACCTCTAATCAAAATTTAAAAGATAATTCCGTCTATACAACTAGTAGTAATACAAAAAATGAAGCAAACGACTTTATCTATACAAATAATGGCCCTTCATCTCCATTTTTTTAGTAAAAAAAGTTAGATTATTTTTTTAGCAATTTAACTCTTTTAATATATTTTTATCTTTTATTATCGTTTCTTTAATTTCTTGAATGCGCAAATGATTTAGTTGATGATTATTTAATAAATCTGTATTTGAAATAATTCTATCTTGATATTTATTGATAAATGTTTCATCTTTTTTTATTAAGTTGATAGGTCCATATTCAAGTTGCTTGGTGGAATAATTTACTATTTCTGGGGATTTTTTAAATAGAATAATTTCATAATAATGATCTTCGTATACGACATTTTCATCGATGATTTGGAATTGATTACTAGTTAAAAACTCTCTTAATTCTTTTTCTTTTCCATGGGGAGAAAGAAGTAAATATTCAATATTTTTTAATTTATCTTTTTCTTTTTCAAGAATCTCTTTGATTAAGTCTCCACCCATTCCAGCAATGATGATAGTTTTATATTTATTAGTTAAATTTTTTATTCCATCAACTAGATCAACTTCCACTTTATTTTGAGAAATATACGTCGATAAATTCTTTTTTAATCTTTCAAAAGGACCTTTCTTATTATCGCTAGCATAACAAAAAGGAACAAGATTATTGTCTAATAAATATTTAACTAATAATCCGTGGTCAGAACCAATATCTGCGCAAGGAATATCTAAAGGAACCATTGAGGCAATCTTTAAAAGCCTTTTAGAGATTTTCATTTATTCTCGGTAATCTCCAAATCTTTTCGCTCTAGTAGGATGTCTTAGTTTTCTAATTGCTTTAGCTTCAATTTGACGAATTCTTTCTCTAGTGACTCCAAATTCTTTACCAACTTCTTCAAGAGTTCTAGGTCTTCCATCATCAAGTCCATAGCGAAGTCTAAGCACTCTTTCCTCTCGGTCAGTCAAATCTTTCATCACTTCATACAATTCATCTTTTAATAGTGATTTTGTAGTAAATTGAGAAGGAGTTTCCGTCTCTTTATCTTCTAAGAAGTCACCTAAATGAGAATCGTCTTCTTCACCAATTGGAGTTTCTAAAGAGACTGGATCTAAAGCAATTTTTTGAATTTCTCGAATTTTTTCAGGTGATAATCGACAAGAGGGGTCCATTCTATCAGAAATCTCTTGAGCGGTTGGTTCTCTTCCAAGTTCTTGAACTAAAGCTCTTTGATATCTAGTAATCTTATTGATTGTTTCTACCATATGAACTGGAATTCTAATGGTTCTAGCTTGATCTGCAATTGCTCTAGTTATCGCTTGACGAATCCACCAAGTGGCATAGGTAGAAAATTTAAATCCTTTTGTATAATCAAATTTTTCAACAGCTTTAATTAATCCTAAGTTACCTTCTTGAATTAAATCTAAGAATTGCATTCCTCGGCCCACATAGTGTTTAGCTATAGAGACAACAAGTCTTAAATTTGCTTTAATTAACTCATCTTTTGCGTCTTGATCACCTTGTAAAATCTTTTTTGCTAGTTCAATTTCTTCTTCACCAGAAAGTAACTTAACTCTTCCGATTTCTTTTAAATACATTTTAACTGGATCATTAACTTTTACGCTATCGCTTGCTACGATGGAATCAAAATCTAAATCGATTACTTCTTCAGTTTCTTCATCAGGGTTAAAATCTTCGCTAAATAAATCATCGTCATCATCTAAAGAAACATCTTTTAAATCATTTTCGTTAAACTCTAAATTATCTAAACTCTCTTCTTCTTCCTCAGAAACGACTTCAATTCCTTTTGACTTGAAAAAATCAATTAAAGATTGGAGATCATCATCAGTTAAATCTAGATGTGCAGTCGCGTCTAGTAAATCTTCTTGAGAAATCTGTTTTTCTTGCTTTCCAATTTTTTCAAATCTTTTCTTGATTTGCTCTAAAGTTTCTCCATCATCATCAACTTCATCTTCAATTTCAACTGGTGAATCGTCGAGAAGCTCTTCCTCATCATCTAAAATTTCTTCTACTGTTTTTGCTTTTTTTGCCATAAATATACCTCCTAATCTTTATTTATTTTCTTGATTTTGCTCATTAGTATTGTCAAGTTGTTTAAATATTTTATTTAAATTTTCTCTTTGTTTAATCTTATTTATTTCTTCTTTTAAGACTTTTAAATAGTCTTTTAGTAAACTCTCACTATAGGGAGGATCGTCATTATTTAAATCTTCGATCTCCATTATTTTATTAACTAATCTTTTTGATAATTCATCATCTTTTGACGATATAAATGTAATCAGTTCTGAAGGATCCAACGAATGATTAACTTCGTAACAATCTATAATATAATTTACTAAATTGTCATATAGATCATCATAGAAATAATTATTTCCTTTCATATAATCTTCGATTGCTTCAGAATAATTTAATAGCAAGCGAATAATTTTATCTTTTACATTTTCATAACGCTTTTTAATAACTTTTTTTGGTTTATAAATCTGGATGTTTTTTTCATCGATATCACTATCGACCTTTTTACTATCTAATACTTTTTTAAAACTATCGTAGCTAATGCTTGTAAGTTCGCTAATTCTTTTTAAGATTATTTCTTGATCTAGCTCATTTGATAGAATAGTCATATATTTCATAACTTCACTTACAAATTGCCTTTTCCCTTCAACTGTTGAAATATTAAATTTCTTTAAATAGTAATTGATAATAAATTCTTCTCTAGTAATTAAACGATTCAAGAATTTTTTTAAGCTTTCAACTCCATACTTTTGTAAAATTTCATCTGGGTCTAATTGGCAATCTTTATAGTTAACGACTCGATATTTAATATTTTCCTTATCTAGTATATCG
The DNA here is from genome assembly GCA_945929875.1 of uncultured Caryophanales bacterium. Classification (GTDB taxonomy): domain Bacteria; phylum Bacillota_I; class Bacilli_A; order RFN20; family CAG-449; genus UBA3210. Next base: position 19,077 of record CAMEOO010000001.1, on the reverse strand, counting down.
ATCATTTTAAGCATTCCGTGTTGCCCAGCTTCATCTCCATCTAAACAAAGTCTAACTTCAACATTTAGTTTCTTTAACATTTTTGCGTGATCACTTGTGAAAGCAGTTCCCATTAAAGCAACCGAGGATTTAACTCCAGCTTGATACAAACTAAAGACATCCATAAATCCTTCTGTCACATAGACAAATCCTTCTTTTTTTGCTTCTTTAATAGCATTTTGATAATTATAAAGAACTTTAGACTTATTAAATACGATAGAATTAACTGAATTTACATATTTAGCTTCATCAGAATTAACAATGCGTCTTGCAGAAAAACCAATCACTTCATTGTATTCATTAAATATAGCAAAGGTTAATCTCCCTTTAAAGTGGTCGAGAAACTGATTGTTAGTTCGACTGATAAGGCCAGCTTTATCTAACGTCTCAATTGAAATATTGTTACCCCTTAATAATTTGATTGATAATTCTCCATCACTTGGGCAATATCCTAAGGAAAAATAATCGCTCATTTCTAAAGAGATATTTCTCTTTTTTAAATATTCTAATGCTTTTTCTCCTTCAGCGGTCTTTAAAGTATAAGTATAGATTTCATTAGCTTTTTTTAAGGCTTCAAGAACTAATTTTGTATCGTCAGAAACAACTCTAGTAGGCCCTTCTAATTGCTTATTTTCATAACCGATAATTTTAGCGACCTTTTTAACTGCTTCGATAAAAGAAATCTTTTCATATTCTTGAACGAAGGTAAAGACATTTCCTCCTGCTCCACAAGAGAAACATTTATAGATTTGTTTCGATCTAGAAATTTGAAGAGAAGGATTTTTATCATTATGAAAAGGACAAACCGCTAGAAAGGAGTTGCCTTTTTTGATTACGTTGATATAAGTGGAAATAACATCTACTATATCAGCCTTTTGTCTAATCTCTTCTATAATTTCTGGACTTATCATCAATAACCTCAATAATTAAAATTTAATTTTTTCACTAATATAACTTGCTACTTGATCTATTGGAAGACGAACTTGCTTCATCGAATCTCTTTCTCTAATAGTTACTGAATGATCATTTAAACTATCAAAATCATAAGTGATGCAGAAAGGTGTTCCAATTGCATCTTGACGACGATATCTTTTACCGATGGATCCAGTTTCATCATAAGTAACAGAAAATTCTTTACTTAATAAAGATAATACTTCGCTAGCAGGTTCTTGTAATTGTTTTGAAAGTGGTAAAACTGCCGCTTTATAAGGAGCCACTGCAGGATGAAGATGCATGATAGTTCTAGTATCATTTTCTAGTTGTTCTACATCGTAACTATCACATAAAAGCGTAAGCACTAAACGATCGACACCTAAAGCAGGTTCCACACAATAAGGAATGAAATTTTCTCTAGTGACTGGATCAGTATAAGATAAATCCTCTTTTGAGTATTCCATATGGCGTTTTAAATCGTAATCGGTACGATCTGCAATACCCCATAACTCGCCCCATCCAAATGGAAATAGATATTCAATATCTGTAGTGGCTTTGGAATAGAAAGCTAAAGCGGCTTTATCGTGGTCTCTAAATCTTAAATTCTCTTCTTTAATATTTAAAGAAAGAAGGAAATTCCAACAATAATTTTTCCAATAGTCAAACCATTTTAAATCTTCTCCTGGCTTACAGAAAAATTCCATTTCCATTTGTTCAAATTCACGTGTTCTAAAAGTGAAATTTCCTGGAGTAATCTCATTTCTAAAAGATTTACCGATATCGCAAATTCCTAAAGGTAATTTCTTTCTAGTGCTTCTAACTACATTATTAAAATTGACAAATAACCCTTGTGCGGTTTCAGGACGAAGATAAACTTCAGATTTATTATCTTCTGTCACTCCAATATGAGTTTTAAACATCAATTGGAATTTTCTCACATCAGTAAAATTAGAATTGCCGCATTTTGGACATTTAATTTTATGTTCTTTAATATAGTCAACCATTTGCTCATTGGTCCATTGGCTGACTTCTATACCAGCTTGAGATTCTATTAAATCATCAGCTCTATGACGTGCTTTACAACTTTTACAATCTATCAATGGATCAGAAAAATTAGTAATGTGTCCAGTTGCTTCCCAAACTTTTGAATTCATGATAATCGCAGGATCTAACCCGACATTCATAGTTTGCTCTTGAACGAATTTTTTCCACCAAGCATTCTTGACGTTATTTTTAATTAATACCCCTAAAGGGCCATAATCCCAAGCATTTGCAAGTCCTCCATAGATTTGTGATCCAGGATAAACAAAACCAGAAACTTGTAAATGATTTACTATTTCTTCAAATTTATTTTTTGCCATTTTTATTCTCCTCTTGTTAAAAAAACAAATCCTATTTATGATACTTAATAAAAGATTTGCATGTCAACCTACTATCAGTGTATATTTACTATTTTTTGCTATTTTTATACATTTCTAACGCTTTAATTTCTTTTAATCCAAACGAAGTGGATAAATAAGAGCAAAATTCTTCAATCAAGCTAAATCCAATTGAACTGTCTATGACATAATGTGCCATTTTATCAGGTGGTATCATAAAAAGATATCTAAAAGTTTTTAAATATTCTTTTGACTTTTTTAAAGTTTGATTATCAAAGCAATTTTTACAAACAAAACCGCCGTGAGTATAAGAAATTCCTACGATATTTTTCTTATTTGAACATTTGACGCAAGAGTTATATTCTAAATCATAACCGCTGTTTTTGACAATTTGTGCAATCATTATCGCAGTTAAAGTGATTTCGTCAAACCCGCGATCTAATAATTCTAAATAGTTTTTTAAGAATTCAAAAAGATATGTATTATCTTCATCGATAAATTTACAAATGCATTCATTCACAAGATTAATCGAAGTTAATGACTCTAGCGAATTATAAAAATGCATATACGATTTTATTATTTTTGCTTGAGACAAACTCAATTTATCTAATTTTGAATTCAAGGTAAAAATCGAATATGTAAATGGTAAACACGAAGAGCGATATTTACTAGATAAAGATAAAACATTGTGCGCTAAAAATGATACCATACCATTTTTTGTTAACAATGATATCATCGCATCTTTTTCTTTATATGGTGTTTGTTTAATTACGATTCCTTCGACTTCGATTTTCATATCTATTCTTCGTCTTTATATCCAAATTCTTTTAAATAATTATCATCGTTTCTCCATCTTTCTTCTACGCGAACAAAGGTTTCTAAATTTACTTTTTTATCTAATAATTTTTCAATATCCTTTCTCGCGGCTATTCCAATTCTTTTTATCATTGAGCCATTTTTACCAACGATGATTACTTTTTGTGAATTTCTTTCACAGATAATAGTTGAAAGAATATTATAACTATTATTATTTTTTTCGATTTTTTCAATTTTAACCGCGCAAGAATGAGGAACTTCTTCTCTAGTAAACAAAAGAAGTTTTTCTCTAATTATTTCTCCAATTAAAAATGAAATAGGATGATCTGATTTAATATTGTCAGGATAATATTTGTATCCTTCAGGTAATATATTTTTAATCTTATTTAAAAGTAGATCTAAGTTAACCTTTTTCTCTGCGCTGATTTCTATAATTTCAGCATTTGGAAATAAGTTTTGGTATTCTTTTTTTAAATTGTTAATTAAATAAATATTAGTTAAATCAATTTTGTTAAAAACAATGAATAAAGGAACATCTAAAGTCTTTAAATTATTTTGAATTTGACTATCTTTATCTTTATTAAAAAAGACGCTAGAATCAACAAGTAGAATCACTCCATCAATTCCATTTAAAGAAGAAAACGCTTGCTTGTTCATATATTCATCAAGTTTTTGATGTGGAGATAAAAATCCAGGAGTATCGATAAAAACAATTTGTGAATCATCATCATTATAAATTCCTTGAATAGAATTTCTAGTGGTTTGAGGTTTAGGTGTACAAATTGAAATCTTACTTTTAGTTAAAGCGTTAATTAATGTCGATTTACCTGCATTAGTTTTACCTATTATTGAAATAAAGCCTGATTTCATATTATTTCTCCAAGTTTGCTGGTTCAAAAGTATAAGGTAATAATTCTTTAATGTTAGTTTTTAACACTTTCCCTTTTAAATTAGCGATGATTATTTCGCCTTCTAAAGGAAATAATTCGCTTAGAACTTGTCGACAAGCTCCACAAGGATAAGGTAAATCATTTGAATCAGCGACAAGAGTTAATGAAACGATATCTTCCTTTTTATATCCGTGCATATAGGTGTGGAAAATAGCACATCTTTCCGCACAAATTCCAGATGGATAAGCGCAATTTTCAATATTTGCTCCATAAAAAATATTACCATCTTTTGTTAATATAGCCGCGCCAACAGGATAATTTGAGTATGGTGAGTAAGATAACTTCATCGCATTTTTTGCATGATTAATTAATTCTTCTTGATTCATATTGCCCCCTATAAATGTAATAATTCCATAATTTCATCTTGAATTTTAAACATGACTTCTTCATCTTCTTTTTTCATGTGATCATATCCTAATAAATGAAGTAAACCATGAGTGAATAAAAAAGACATTTCTCTTTCAATTGAATGTTGATATTCTTTAGCTTGTTCTTTGCACCTATCGACACAAATAAAAATTTCTCCAAGATCTCTTGGAAGATCTTTAGTCAGAATAATAGTTTTTTCTCCTTCAACGTGATCTTCGAAAGCGAAGGAGATGACATCGGTAGGTCGATCGATCTTACGATACTCTTTGTTAATTTGATGAATTTGTTCTAATGAAACTAAATTAAGTTCGAAAATGAAATAATAATCTAAATTTAAATGTTTAAATACCGTTTGAGCGATGTTAAGAAAATAATTTTCATCAAATTTTTCTTCGTTTGTGTCATTAAAAAAACTAAGTTCTATTTCCATGTTTAATCCTCTTCATTATTTTACCATAAATGGCTAATTGGATAAATAAAAACATAAAAAATTAAATTAAAATTAAGATTATAAAAAGGCAGTATTTATATTAATTATTCTTTTTTCTTATTTGAAATTCTCAAAAATACTAGTTTTGCTTCATTCAATTTTTCTTTTTTATTGTTTTCATTTTCATAGATATTAAGAATAAGATTTCCTAACGATAAAGACAAAAAGAAATTAATGCTAATGAAAACAAGTGAAGTATAATTATTAAAATAGTTAATAAAAATTGAAATTAGTAAGATAATTATCCAAAATCCAATTTTTTCTATAGTGGAAATTGTTACGAATTTTGACGATTTTTTCTTTAGATTTGAATATTGTTTTAAATTGAATTTTGAATTAACTTGAAAGTTATAAAATAAGTTTGATTCTAAAATCTTTTGTAGATCTTCAAATTTGATTTGACATAATAGATGCATAAAGCAAAAAATAATTGATAAAAAATTAACTAAAGAGTTTTTAAGCAATAGTAAAATAACAAATATAATTATGCAATAATAAGCTAAATTTTTAAAAATATATTCAATTAACTTCGCCTTGTACTCTATAGCGGTATTCAGATCTTTTGCATCAAGATCTTTATTAAATAAAGGAAGAATCAAAGTCTTTTCAAAATTGCTACTAAATGATAAAGCGATAAAAAACTTAAAAGCTAAATTTAATAGAATCGAAATAAATACTAACAAGGTATATAAAAGTTGCCCTTTTATATTAATAATATAAGTTAGAACGTAAATTAATGAAAAATCAATTAAAAAAGATAGTAAATACGTAACCTTATACATATAGTAATTATCTCTTTTTTTCTTTTTTTGCTTATTAATTTTTTTTACTACTAAAGCATTATTAGTAAATATTGTTATAAAGTAGTCTAGGCTAATTATTCTTTTACCTAGTTTTGGATCAATTAAATATGCATATTTTTTTGTAAGCTTTAATAAAATCACAAAATGATTAATTGAATTTTCTTTAATCAATAATATTGAATTTCTGCATTTTTTTAGTTTTTCTAAATCATCAATATAATATCCATCTGATTCAATATTTCTCTTTAACAATTCTTTTTTTAAATCTAACATTGAAGAACAATTATTCTCTTCTAGATCAAATAGATAACTGTCGTCATGATGAAGTAAAGCACTTAAGGTTTTGACACAGGTAATCCCACAGTTTTTTTCACTTGTTTGTTTAATTAAATATTTCATATTTTTTTCCCACCTACTAGATATATTAGGTGAAAAAATTAAATTTCCTAAAAAGTTACAATATTTTCTACTAAGGTATAATGAATTATCATTGTCGCGATATCATTTACATCGCTAAAAGCCATGATTACTTCCTTATCGATATAAGAACCTGGATCTAGATTTTTTGTTAATTCATATCTAGCTTTAGAAAGAAGCATTTGATATAGTTCGCTTTTTTCAACGCCTAAAGATGAGCAAGACACTTTAACTTTATTAAAAGTGTAAGCAAAAACTTTTCCTAAGGTTCCAACAATAATTTCTTTATCGTTGAAAGTTAATGTGTCATCAACTAAAAGATCTCCTTTTTTTACATAATCATTTATTTCTTTGACAATTTTTCCTGATTCAATATCAAAAGACTTAATTATTCCATCTTTTTTTGCATACATCTTTCCATTTTTCTTTTCGATAACTATCTCTTCTCCTTTCTTTTCATAATTTATGAAAATATAAGTTCCTTTAGAATTAACTGAGATTAAATCAACGTAACTAATCAAATCCATTTTAAGGATTTCTTCAATTTCCTTTAATGAAGAATTAGATGGCATTTTATTAAATTGTTTTATTCCTAGTTCCTCTATTCTATTAGAGATAATTTCATTGATCTTATCGCTAGTTCCATTAATAGCTATTCGATAAATTCTTGTATTTAAAAAGAAGTATAATAAAAAAGAGATAATGATTAAAAATGAAGTAAATTTATTAGAGAGTATTATATTCTTTAAATATTCAAAGCCATAGATTTTAAGAATTTTCATATCTAAATAATAATTTTTCAACTTTTTATAGTCTTTTTTTAGAATTAAAAATTGATAATTATATTGATCTAGAACTTGAAAATTATAAATTGTAATATTGTGATAACGGCACGATGAAAGAAAGACTTCTGGTGAATAAAACGTTACTTTCGATAAATAATATGTTCTAATCTTTATCATAAAATAGTATCTTTTGTATTTTACCTTTTAAATAGATTTCTTCTTTTGAAAAAAAAGTCATTCTTAAATTCTCTCCTTTAATCTCCATTTTTTTCTTTTTAAATAAAACAATAATTTGATTATTAGAAACTAATTTAATCTCTTTGTAAGAATTGACCTTGCATATTTCATCATCTAAAAAAACCATGGCATCACCATGGTAATTATATGAATAAAAAATATTATTTATTGCAAATTTGAGAATTTCATTCCGGCTAATTTTAAGGATGTCATAGTTTCAGATAATAATTCTTCCAATATTGAGGATATCTTAGACCCATTTTTAATTTTTGAATAAGCCATTTTCAATTCCTTAATCGAATAGGATGAAGAAATAAATGTCGTTAGGTGATTTTCTTTTCGATATTCTAAAATTGGTATTAATACATTTATAATTGCAAATTCATTCTTAAATTCTTTCCCAAGATCATCTAAGAATAAATATTGTGTTTTTTTTAATTCATCTATGACAAAATTAAAGTAGTTAATATCTTCATTAAAATTATTTTCTAAAGATTTAAAATAGGTTTCACAATCGATAAAAGATATCTCTTTTGTGGAATCTGATTTCGCTAAATACACGCTGAAGACACTTAAAATAAACGATTTTCCATTTTCTGGACTACCATAGATATACATTCCCTTTTCTGAAGGATTTTTTCTAAATTCCATCATTTTTTTAATAATAGGAGCCCGTTCGAGAGCAAAATAGTCTAAGCAGTTTGATAATTTATAGTTAAAGATTTCATCGTAAAATTGACGATAGAGATATTTTCCCTTAAGTTTATCTGTTTCTTTTTCAAAAGGACATTTAGAAAATATAAATGATATTTTATTATTTTTATCCAAGGCTAAAGACAAAGATAGATGGCATCCTTTCTTTTTACAAAGCGAAGGATCTTTACACGCTTTACATAAATCTTTATCTTCTTTATATTTAGAAAAATAATAGATGTTTTCTTTGATAAAATTAATATCTAAATTATTTAAATTCATCATTCCTTTTATGTCTTCATCATCTAGGATAACTTCTAATTTTTCTTTTTTTATTTTATTTAATTCTTCAATAGAGATAGTTGGTAAATTAAATTCGAGACTATTCATCGCCTAACTCCTTTAAAAGATTTTTTATATCTTCTACAGTTACATTTTCTTTGTCATTTTCATCTTTTTTATCAATTTTTGATGTCTTTTTGCTATTTTTAACTTTATATAAATAGTTCATTGCGTCGATGGTAGTTTGGATGTTGTTTCTTACTAAAGAAGCAGCTATTTTTAATACTAGATTTCTTGGCAAAGTATTATCATAGTTTTCAAGTACATAATCAATTAAAGGATTAATAACTTGAGATGGAAGATTATATTGTTGACTTAAGTCATCGATAATCTTTACATCGCTAGGAGAAATTGCATTATTATTTTGTTTAAGTTTTAAATAATCTAAAGCGCTAGTTTCTGACATCAATTTAATTTTTTTTGCTTTCAAAGAAGTCGGATTATATAAATCGTTAGATTTAATTAAATTATCATTTGTAATGATAGTCGAATACTTTTGACTATTTAAAGAAAGGTTTTTAACTAACTCAAAATCTATTTTATCATCTTTAATAGCTTGATGGATGATATCGCACATGTCAATTTCACTAATTCCATATAAAAGTGATATTCTCGATATTTCATTTAAATCGTCTTCCTTAATAAAAGTCTTCTTTATTCCATGATTATCCTCTAAAGAAGATAAAAAAGCTCCTTTATCAAATTCTTTTGAAATATCTTTAGTATTTTTCGTAAATGTGTTATCAGTTGGTATTGAAGTATTAAAACTACTTGAATCAAAAGAAGGATTAAAGACATTCTTAAAAGAATCTGAAATATCGCTATATCCCTCTAAATCGATTTCTTTGGATTTGTATAAATTTGAAATTTGATTAACCTTCTTTGCTCCTATCGCTCTAACTAATAGTCCACGATACAATATATCATTTAAAAAATCGGTAGGAGATTTTGGAGAAAGAAGTATATACTTATAAAAACTATTACCATTTTTATCGCTTTTATAATATGTTTGAAGTAGGCCAATTCCTTCGAGAAGTTTTCTTGATTCTTGAAGTTTTAAGATATTGATATCCATTAGTTCCATCAATTCTTCGTGAGAGGAAAAAGAAGTGATTTCCTGCTTCTTAAATTCAGAGTATAAAGTTAAATATAAAGCTACAGCATCATGGCCAAGAATTGGTTGATAAAGAGTAAAAAGAACATCTTTATCGATGTTGGATATCATCGAACCTAAGTACACTTCAAAGTAGTCTTCTTTTTTTAAATAAATCATAGTCTCACCACGCTTATTACTAGTTTACTTGATAAGAAAGAAAAATTAAAGAAGAACAATATTTTTAAAATAAAATTTCTCTTCTTTTAATCTCAAATTCTTTTCTTTAATATCGTTTTTATTTATAATAAACTTGTGATGAAAATCGGAGGATTAAATTATGATTAAAAAAATTGGAGTTCTCACATCAGGAGGAGATGCTCCTGGAATGAATGCCGCAATTAGAGCGGTAATTAGAGCCGGACTTGAGGCAAATCTTGAAATGTATGTCATTTATAATGGATACAAAGGAATTATCGATCGAACCATTGAAAAAGTCGATAGGAAATTTTGTGCGGAAATCATCAATCGTGGTGGAACAAAAATTGGGACTGCTAGACTTCCAGAATTCTCTCAAGATGAAGTTCAAAATAAAGCTGTCGAAATTTTAAAAGAATACGGAATAGATGCATTAGTCACAATCGGTGGCGATGGAACATATAAAGGAGCGCTTGCTTTATCAAGAAAAGGCATTAGATGCGTCGCTTTACCTGGAACTATCGATAATGACGTTGCTTCTTCAGATTATACAATTGGTTTTTTCACCGCTTTACAAACAATTGTCGATTGCATCGATAAATTAAGAGATACCTCTTCTTCACATCAACGTTGCTCTGTTGTAGAAGTCATGGGTAGATATTGCGGAGATCTTGCCGTCTATGCTTCTCTTGCTTCTGGCGCGGATATCGTCATTACTAGAGAAAATCCAATGGCAGAAGAAGATTTATTAGAAGAAATTAAAAACCAAGTAAATATGGGTAAACATCACATCATGGTGATTATTACTGAACATATTACCGATGTCAGCGCTTTAGCCGACAAGATTACTAAAAATTGTGGGATTGAAGCAAAATCAGAAGTTCTTGGTAGAATTCAACGTGGTGGAACTCCAGTTGCTATCGATCGTACTCTTGCTACTACAATGGGAGTATTTGCTGTTGATACTTTACTTCAAGGAGATACTGGCGTTTGCATCGGCATCATCGATAACAAACTAACCGCAACTCCTATTGAAAAAGCATTAAAAATGGAAAATAAATCTAATAAATTCTTAAAGCATATGCTTTGTAGAACAAGGTAATAACTTATGAATATGAATATTTCCAAAAAAACCAAAATAGTTTGCACTATTGGTCCTGCTAGCGATAATTATGATACTTGTTTAAAACTTTATAAAGCTGGAATGAACGTCATGAGAATTAATTTCTCTCATGGAACTTATGAAGAACATTTAAAAAAGATTGAAATTGCCGATCAACTATTTGAAAAAGAAGGTATCATTATACCAATAATGCTAGATACAAAAGGTCCAGAGATTAGAACTCACGATTTTGTTTCGGGAAGCGCAAGTATTGAAACTAATCAAAAAGTTGTAATTTCAATGAAGCCAATGCTAGGAACAAATGACAAATTCTCTGTTACTTATGATAAATTATTTGACGATGTAGAAGTTGGCCAAAGAATTAAATTAGATGATGGAAATTTAACTTTATTAGTCACATCGAAAGATGAAGAAAATAGAGAGATCATCACTAAAGCCTTAAATCATCACGTCATTAAAAATAAACGTGGTGTTAATTGCCCTGATACAGTAATCAATTTGCCATATATTTCTGAAAAAGATTATAACGATATCGTTTGGGGTTGTAAAAACAATGTTTCTCTTATCGCAGCAAGTTTTGTTAGATCTCCAGAAGATGTTCTAGACATTAGAAAAATCCTTTCTGATAATGGTAGAAAAGATATTAAAATTATATCAAAAATTGAAAATCCAAATGCAGTTAAACTAATAGATGACATCATTAAAGTTAGCGATGGAATTATGGTGGCTCGTGGCGACTTAGGTGTTGAAGTTCCTGCGGAGGAAGTTCCAGTAATTCAAAAAGAAATTATCAATAAATGTCGAATTGCTGGAAAGCCAGTAATCACTGCGACTCAAATGCTAGATTCAATGAAAACTAATCCAAATCCAACTCGTGCGGAAGTTTCAGACGTTGCAAATGCCGTAATTGAAAGTTCAGATGCAGTTATGCTATCTGCTGAATCTGCTTCTGGTGAATACCCTGTTGAAGCTGCTTCTATGCAAGCAAAAATCGCTTCAAAAATGGAAACCTATCTTCCTTATGAAAAATTTACTCAAGAAGCATTTGAAACATCTAATAAGAATAATAACGATGCTATAAGTAACTCAGTTGCTAACACTGCTTTATTAATCGGAGCAAAGTTAATCGTTTGTTTAACTGAAAGTGAAGAAACTATTTCTAGAATTGCAAAATCTAGACCTTGCTGTCCAATTCTATCAGTTAGTAACGATTTAAATATTTGTAAAACCAGTTGCTTAACTTGGGGAGTTTATCCAGTTTACATTCCTTACTTACCGCAATTTATTGAAGAGATGGAAGTACTTGCATTATTAAAAGCAAGAGAATTAAAAATCCCTGCTGGTTCACCAATTATATTAACTGGTGGAACCCCTACAGGAACCAATAAAAACAACTTTATGAAAATAATTACTGTAAATGAATTTAAAGAGGTGGAGCTATAATGGAATACGTAATTTCAATTGACATGGGTGCAACAAATCTTAGAGTAGGAATTGTTTCATCAAACTTAGATATTATCGAAGTAAACCGTGAAAAAACGATAAAGAATGATAAAGACCTATTAGTCAAACAAATTTGTCGATTAATAGAATCATTACCATATGAGAAATACAACGTTAAGAAGGTAGGTATTTCTGCATGTGGATTTATCGAAAGAAACAAAATTAAGATCCTACCAAATCTTGGAATCAAAGATTTAGATTTACAAAAAATTATAGAAGAAAAATATGGTTTCAAATGTGAAATTAAAAATGATGCAAATTGCACCGCTTTAGCGGAAGCTACATTTGGCGCAACAAAAGATGTTAAAGATTCTTTCTTTATTACTATTTCTTCCGGCATTGGAGGTTGTTTAATTTACAATAATGAAATGATCGACCTTGCTTTTGAAATTGGACATACATTAATTAAATATCACAACAACCTAGAGGAATTTGAAAAAGTCGCTTCTGGAAATGGACTAGTTAAATTATGTCAAGATAATTACTTAATGATTGAAAACGCTAAAGAATTTTTTGATTTATGTAATAATAAAGATCCTCTAGCATTAAATATTTTAGAAGAATGGGAAGATATCGTTAGCCTTTACATTGCCAATTTACAAATGGAATATAATACTGATAAGATTTGTCTTTCCGGTGGCGTAATGAAATCTAGCAATTTATTTATTGAAGCCCTAGAAAAGAAGTCTAACGAATTAATTTCTAGATTCCCTCTTAAACCAGTTAAAATCGTTCTTGCTCAATTTGATCAAGATGCAGGATTAATGGGTGGAGTCAGCGTTGCTCTTCACATTAAATAATTTTAAGATTTTTATTGAAAATAAATTTTTAAAAGATATATACTATATTTAGCAATGAAGAAGACACGTTGTAAGAAAACTATTAGAGATTATTTCATTTGGTGAAAGAAATAAACAACTCTTACAATACCACTTTGGAGCTATCTAGGTAACTAGACGCTAATTCACGTTAAGAATTTAATTAAGTGCGTATCGATTATTTTGATACGAATTAAGGTGGTACCGCGTTAAGTCTAAACGTCCTTATTTAGGGACGTTTTTATATTATAAAGGAGATAAAACAATGATTAATATTAAAGAAAACTTAGAGCTAAATACTCTAAATCATAGTTGCGCTCACTTAATGGCGCAAGCAATTAAACATTTATACCCTCATGCAAAATTTTGGGTCGGACCAGTAATTGATGATGGATTCTATTATGATATGGATATTGGAGAAGATGTCATCAAAGAAGAAGATTTCCCCAAAATTGAAAAAGAAATGAAAAAAATTTCTAAAGATGGTAAAAAAATAGTTCGTATTGAATTAACAAAACAAGAAGCTCTTGAGATGTTTAAAGACGATGAATATAAATTAGATTTAATTGAACATCTTCCAGAAGATCAAGTAATTACAGCATATAGACAAGGAGATTATACCGATTTATGCCGTGGTCCACACGTTGATAGCGTCAAAGAGATTAAATATTTCAAACTTTTAAAAGCCAGCGGCGCTTATTATAAAGGTGATTCATCTAATAAAATGCTTCAAAGAGTCTATGGGGTTTGCTTTAAAACTCAAGAGGATTTAGATCAACAATTAGCTTTAATTGAAGAAGCCAAAAAAAGAGATCATAAAAAACTAGGTAAAGAGTTAGAATTGTTCATGATGAGCGAATACGCTCCAGGTATGCCTTTCTTCCTCCCTAAAGGAATGATACTAAGAAATGTTCTTGAAAATTATTGGTATGAAGAACATACAAAAGAAGGATATATTTTTGTTAAAACTCCAATTATGATGAGCAAGGAACTTTGGGAAACTTCTGGGCATTGGCAAAACTACAAAGAAAATATGTATACTAGCATGGTCGATGATAAAGAATTTGCTATTAAACCAATGAACTGTCCAGGTAGTATGCTCGTATATAAAAATAGTTTACACTCTTATAAAGATTTACCTTTAAGAATAGGAGAGCTTGGGCAAGTTCATAGACATGAAGCCAGCGGTGCTTTAAATGGCTTATTTAGAGTAAGAACTTTCACTCAAGATGATGCCCACATCTTTATGACTCTTGATCAAATTGAAAGTGAAGTAATTAAGCTAATTGCATTTATTGATAGAGTCTATTCAACCTTTGGCTTACCTTATGAAATTGAATTATCAACACGTCCAGAAAAGAAATATATAGGTGATTTAGCTATTTGGAATAAGAGTGAAGAAGCTCTCGCTAATGCTTGTAAACACGCTGGAAAAGACTTTAAAATCAATCCAGGAGATGGGGCTTTCTATGGTCCAAAACTTGACTTCCACGTAAAAGATTCTTTAGGAAGAGTATGGCAATGTGGAACCATTCAACTCGATATGAATTTACCAGAAAGATTTGATTTAACCTATGTAGATGCTTCTGGGCAAAAAGTAAGACCAGTCATGTTACATAGAGTTATCTTTGGCTCTATTGAAAGATTCATTGGTATCTTAATTGAACATTTCGCTGGTGCTTTCCCTACTTGGCTAGCTCCAGTACAAGTAAATATTCTCCCTGTTTCTGAAAATCATGTTGCATATGCAAAAGAAGTTAAAGCAAAACTTGAATCATTAAAGATTAGATGTGAATTGGATGATTCTAATGAAAAACTTGGCTATCGTTTAAGAAATTCACAAATTAAAAAGATTCCATATACTTTAGTTATAGGAGATAAGGAAGTTGAATCAAATTCTGTTACTTATCGAATTTATTCCCATCAAGAACAAATCAATGTTCCATATGAAGAGTTTGTTAAGTTAATTACTCAAGAGATTGATACAAGAGCATTAAGAAAATAATGTAAAAAGCGCTAGAATTAGCGCTTTTTTAGTATGTACCATTTAAGCTAATAATTTGCCGTTTATTTGTTTTAAAAATTCATTTGCTTCTTTTCCAGTCTTAAAAATATAAATATCTTTATGCGAATATTTATCCAATAATTCCATTACCATAGGTCTATTTTGATAATTATAGTTTTTTATAAACTCAATAAACTCTGTATCTTCTTCATCCTCATTTTCAATCCACGGTATATCAGTTCTTTGTTTTCCTCTACGTTTTTTTATACCATCAAGGCAAATATTTGTCGAATAATCCAAGAAAACTACAGTATCACATGCTTGCAATCTTAATTCTATTGTAGAACCATAATTTCCGTCAATTATCCATTCATCCATATGAATTGTCTTTAATAGTTGATTTAAAAAGATATCTTTATCCACAATAGTTCTATCCGAATTCCAATTCATCATGTCTAAATGAAAAAGTGGAATACCTGTCAATTTATGCAAAGTTCTTGAAAATGTACTTTTACCACTTCCAGGGCAGCCAATTACCATAATCTTTTTCATATATTTCATTCCTTAATATGATAATTTGTTATCCTAATGTTTCAATAAAGATTTTCTTTAATACATTTGTAGGAATCTCTTGATTTATAAAGATTTGTAGCATTCCCTTAGGTGTTATCTTATAACCTGATAACATTTCCTTATTTGTTAAAACTGCCTTTGCTTCAATATTGATATGATCTTTAAAAGGGATAAGTCTTACAAATGATTCTCCAACATAATAAGTAGGAAGTTTAGCCCACATCGTTTCTTGTGGTATTGAAGAAACACTCTCAAAAACTAGTTTTCTTAAACTATTGTACAGATTTATAATACCACTTGAATAATTATTGATAAGTTCTTTAATTTGTTCATTCATTTATATAATTCTTTTTAATTTTAATAATTATTACTTTATTTTATATACAAAAAGGCTTGAAATAATATCAAGCCTATCTATTCTTAATGGCGGAGAAATAGGGATTTGAACCCTAGCGTAGCTTGCACCACCTATCGGTTTTCAAGACCGACCCCTTCAGCCTCTTGGGTATTTCTCCATTTATTTGGTGGACCCTGTAGGACTCGAACCTACAACTACCCGTTTATGAGACGGGGGCTCTAACCATTGAACTAAGGGTCCTACATGAATCTATATTGGTAGCGGCGGGGGGACTTGAACCCTCGACCTACCGGGTATGAGCCGGTTGCTCTAACCAACTGGGCTACACCGCCAATATGCGCTAAATTCTTAACGCAATATAGATAATACCAAATTTACAAAAATAATCAATAATAAATTAAAAATTTCTTAATTTTCTTGCTCTTTAAAACAAAATTCCAAATAATATACCAATTAAAGTATAGTAAATACAAGAAGAACAAATATCATTTACAGTCGTAATCATTGGTCCACTTGCTACAGCTGGATCAATTTTAATCTTTTCAAAGAAAATTGGAAGAATTAAACCTAGTATTGACGATAATGTTATTGAAATAATTAGCGAAATTCCAACTGATGAAGCAATCAATAAGCATTGTGAAAAATCGTAATTACCTCCAATTACAACTCCTTGATGCCTTATTACTAAAAAGGCTAACACTACACAAAATGATATTGTGCCAAGTATCAATCCATTAATTAAACCAATTGAAACTTCTTTTAAAAACATTTTTCCAAATCGCTTCTTATCTATTTCACTATTTTGAGTGATTTTAGTAATAGTAACCGCAAGAGATTGGGTTCCGCCATTACCAGCCATATCAAAAACTACCGATTGAAATAAGACGGCAGCAGTAACACTAGCGATTACTTCGCTGAATATTGAAATGATACTAGATACAAATAGGCCGAGAATTAAAAGTAATACAAGCCATGGTATTCTCTTTTTTATTGAACCAAATAATGTTTCTTCTTCATCTTCTTGCTTAGTTAAACCCGCTAAACGGTTGTAGTCTTCAGCGGCTTCTTTTTCAACTAATTCTACTATATCGCTAGAGGTGATAACACCTAACAATTTATTTTCTTTATCAAGTACAGGGATAATATCCTCAGCGTAATCTTTTAAATCGTTAATGACATCGTCGATTAAATCTTCCGCATATACATAAGGATAATTAGTTTGAACTTTTTCCGTTAAGTTATCCCCATCCCTAGCGATAATTAAATGCTTTAAATCTAGACAACCATAAAACTTATCATTTTCGTCTAAAACAATTAGGGTGGAAAAATTATCATTTTCTTTAGCTTGCTCAATTAATTTTTTCATTGAGCCTTTTACTCCATCACCCTTTTTAACCACAATGTAATTTGTGGTCATTAAAGAACCTACTTGATCCTTATCAAATGATAAAATTAATTTAACGTCTTCTTTAGCGTCTTCATTTAATAATTCGATGATTTTATTACGATCTTCATCATCTAAATCTTCAAGAATATCAACTGCATCGTCAGCGTCCATAAGTTCGATGACATCGGCAGCTTCTTCATCTTTTAACAAATCTAAAAAAGCCTCAGAATTATCTAAATAAGCGATAATTTCTGATAATCTCTCTTTGCCTAAAATCTTAACAAGAGCAATCTTTTCTTGATCTTCTAGCTTATTTAATACATCGGCGATATCATTGTCGTGGTATTGAGATAAAGCTTGCCTTTTTTCTTCATTAGATTTATTAGATCTAATAATCTCTAAAATTTCATTTAAAAATTCTTCCATAATAGCCTCCTAAAAATAGAATGCTATTATTTATTCATAGTAAAAATAGTAGCATTCAAATAATAATCAATAATAGTATTACTCGGATGTTCCATTTTTACCAACTCCTTTTCTTTTCTAGTATATTACTAAAAATAATTTAATTGCAATTATTTTTTAAATTGTTCCATAATTGATTTAATAATTATTAAATCGTCATTTGTACTTGCTTTAACATTCATTTTATCACCCTTAACTAAATGAACTTCTTTATTAAATAGTTTCATTAGTGAAGCATCATCTATCGAATTAGAGATATTTAAATGCAAAGCAAAATTATGAGCGCTTAAAATCGTATCAAATTTAAAGCTTTGAGGTGTTTGCATAATATAAGCATTCTCAATTGAAATTGTAGAATCAAGATTTTTAGCATCTTTTGAATAAATTAAAGGTTCATCCATCTCTATAATAGTCGAAACAGCTTCAAAAGTATTTAAAGCTTCAATATTTTTATTAATTACCTCATCGTTAACAAGAATTCTAATAGCATCGTGAATGATTACATTAAAATTATTATTTATATAAAAATTTTCTAAATATTTTAAAGCTGCATATACAGATGTTTGCCTAGTGATTCCTCCGGAAATTACCGCTTTAATTTTAGGTATATTGTATTCTTTAATTAATGAAAGAACTTTTTGTTTATATTCTAAATTAGTTACAACAACAATTTCATCAATCAAATTATTATTTGAAAAGCGCATTAAAGAATTTGCAATTATTTCTTTTCGATATAAATTAAGTAGATCTTTAGGGATTTGTCTTTTTCCCGCTAAAAATTGGCTCTCATATCCCGAAGCCATAATAATTGCAATATTCATAAAACTACTCCTTCTTTTTGATTTTCTTTTTTATCAAGAAGATTATTCCAATAGTCACCATAACTAGCCCTATTACTCCTAAAGCATACATCATAATCATCTCAAATCCAGATTGTTTTGCAAGAGAAACAAACTTAGAAATCTCTTCTTTAGCTAATCCTTCTTGATTTGATAGTTCATAATAATGCTCCATATTACCTTTTTGGCTTAAGGCAGCGACAATTCCTCCAATAGAAATTAATATGCCAAAAACAATAAGATATAGCTGGTTACTAAATTTTGAATTTATAGGCTCTGGCATCGGATTAACTTGCGAAATGTCATGAAGACAGTTTGGACAAGTATTATCATCATCAGAAGCTAAAGTCTTACAATATGGGCACTTTTTCATTAAATAACCTTCCCTTTCTAAAAAAATTATAACATATATTGATATTTTTAATATATTTTTTTATAAATACATTTGAAATTAAAAAATTC